>DATAIE010000933.1:0-6278 GCA_036262875.1 Verrucomicrobiales bacterium | reverse complement strand
CTCTTCAATGAAAACTGGGTCGCCGCGCCGGGCTCGGCGAAAGCCCGGGACGGACTGGGGCCGCTGTTCCACGCCCGTTCGTGCTCCAGTTGCCATGAACTTGACGGACGCGGTCAGCCTCCTGCTCCTGGGGAGGTGATGACGTCCCTTCTCCTTCGCCTCAGCATTCCCGGCACCTCGGAACACGGCGGGCCTCTGCCCGATCCGGTCTACGGCGGCCAACTCGCTCCGCGGGCGCTGCCCGGTCTGCTGCCGGAAGCCGTGGTGACAATGGAGGAAAAGGAAGTGGCGGGCACGTTTCCTGACGGGACTTCCTATGTTTTGAAACAGCCGGTGTATTCGGTGCAGAAGTGGAATTACGGAGCGCCGTCGCCCGGGCTCATGCTCAGCCCCCGGGTAGCGCCTGCGGTGTTCGGGCTGGGGCTGCTTGAAGCGGTGCCGGAAGACCGGATCCTGCGTCTTGCCGATCCCGATGACGCAGACGGCGACGGGATTTCCGGAAGGGCCAACGAGGTGTGGAATCCGGAAACCGGTTCCATGATGCTTGGCCGTTTTGGCTGGAAGGCGAATACCGCCACCCTGCGGCAACAAAGTGCGGACGCCGCCTTGAATGATATGGGGCTGACCAGTCCGCTGGCGGCGACGGAAAACCACACGGTGCTCGAGCCGCAGGCGGCGCATTATCCCTCCGGCGGAGAAAAGGGAGGCCCGGAAATCACCGCGCCGATGCTGAATCAAATCGTCGTTTACGTGAAAACCCTCGCCCCGCCCGCACGGCGCAGTGCGCTCGACCTTTCCGTCAGGGCCGGTCAGCGTCTTTTCCACAGTATCGGCTGTGCGGCCTGTCACCGTGCGACGCTCTCCACGGGCACCGGTCCCGAAATCCTGCCGGAGCTCGCCGGGCAAAATATACATCCTTACACAGACCTGCTGCTGCACGACATGGGCCCGGGGCTCGCTGACGGGCGTCCGGATTTTGCCGCCTCCGGCAGCGAATGGCGCACGACTCCGCTGTGGGGCCTGGGTCTCCAGATGACGGTGAACGGTCACGACCGTCTCCTGCATGACGGGCGCGCCCGCGGAATCGGAGAAGCCATCCTCTGGCATGGAGGTGAGGCACAGCCCTCCCGCGATGCATGGATGGCACTCACCAAAGAGGACCGCGAGAAGGTGGTGAAGTTCCTTCAGTCGCTTTGATCCGCTCAGCGGCCCGCTGCGGCTTTCACGAGGGCTGCGATCTCCGGCGGCTGGGCACCCAGCCACACCGCCGCCTTCTCCGGCTGGAAGTCTTTCCACTCCGTGTAAAGCTGAGACACTTTCCCGTCACGCTCCGGCGACGATGCCGCGCCAAGGAGAAAACCGAGCGCGGCGGCGGCGTCCTTTTGGGCCCATTGGCCGGCCACGGCCAGACGGCACGCATCGGCCATCGCACCCGCCGGCATTTCATTCACATAGGAGGCAGTGTCGCCGGGAGCGGTGGTGGCCCATTCCTCGAGCGAACGGGCGAGAGCGGGTGTCTGGCTCCAGTTAGAGTGACAGGCTTTGATCAATTCGGCGGCCTCCTTTCCGGCATCGTGCTCCGCGATCCATCGAATGAGGCCATCGCGCTCCGCCGCATCCGGGATGGCGCGGATTTCCGACAGCACTCCCTGCCGGTCCTGGTCCCAGGCTTGCGGGAAACCGGCGGATTGTGAATTCAGCATTTTCAGGACTCCGTCGGTATCCGCTGAAGGAGGGGCGGGTGTGGCCCCCTGGGCCCGTTCCGCCCGCAGCCGGATCACTGCTGTTGTTATTGACCCTGAGCCCTGCCCCGCCCATGAGAAGGTTTCGATCAGTTCCTCCGCCTCTTTCGAGGCGCTGGTGCGGACCGGTTCCTCCGGACTCCGCAGGCGGCTGAGCACCCCTCTGAGCCGGTCAACGCTTTCATTCTGAAACTGCTGCCGCTCCTGCGGAGCCATGGACTGCAATTCCTGGAGAGCGAGCGTCTGCATTACCTGATTCCACGGAGCCGGAACGGCACGCCCAGTCTCCAGAGCGGCCTTGAGCGGAGTGCGCCCGGTTTCCGCCAGAAAGGCATTCCGCGCGCGGTCCGGGTGGTCGCCGCACCAGGCGGCGAGACCCTCCGGGTAATGCGTGAGAATAAAAGCCAGCGACTTTTCCGGAGCCACCGCGACAAAACGGCTGAGCAGATAGCCGAACACCTCTTTGGCGGCCTCGTCCATTTCCCCGGCGAGTGCTTCGCGGCAGGCGGTTTCCAGCTCCTCCGCGGACAGTCCCTCCAGCCATTCGACGAACCCCGCGACCCTGCCGGGAGCGATATCCCCTGAACCGCCGGGATGGAGAAACAAAGCCGTTTGCCGGATGAGGGGACCACCTCCCAGCTTAGGCTTGAACTCTGATCCCGGCGGCAGGGAAACCGATGCGACCGAGCGTGGCGGTGTTGAAGAAACAGGATAGGATTTGGAAACCGGCCCTGGCTGCGGAGCCTGGGTCGCGCTTTCCGCGTTCTGGCGGAGCGCCCACAGCCCGGCGACGGCGCCCGCGACAGCGGCACCGCTCAGGAAGGGTATCCATTTCCAGCGGATCATGGTGTTTCGGAGGAAAGTTTTTGGATGATTTTCGCGATGCCCTTTTGGCGGGGATTGGGATCGTGGGCCGCCGCCTCTACAGCCTTCGGGTCAGTGCGACGCCACGCATCGAAGAGGGGGCGGAGCTCGGCCAGCTTTTCGGGAGTTGGCTCCGATCCGCTGACGATAGAGGAGATGATTCCCGGCATCAGGGCTCCCTGTCCTTCGAGAACCTCCGGATGCTTTTGAAGCCAGCGTCCCCAGGATTTGGGAAACGAACTCATCTTCCCGCCGCCTTCTGAGATCATCAGCGAGGGCCTGGAAAGCTGGGCCAGGGTCCAGTCGGCACGCTCCTCCCAGCCGATGTTTTCTTTTGGAGGAATCGAAAGCCACGGTGCATTGGAGAACACGCAGACTGCCGCTTTGTCCCGTGCCTTTCCCTCTTGTTTTTCCACCCACTGCCGGAGACCTGCGGGAATGAGGCCGTCTTTGCTGGAACTGCCAAAAGCACTGCGCGTCCAGGTCTTCACGGTGTACTCCCAGACCTCCCTCGAATCCGAAAACGGAAGTGCCCGGCACGCGTCGAGAACGGTGATGAACTCGGCGTCCTTCCGCGCACAGGCGGCGGCGGCCATCCCCCATCCTAAAGGCCCGCCGGACCGCATTTGCTCCATCGCCTGGTTCAAAAGGCGGACCCGGTCCTCCTCTTTCACCAGCGGCTTGAACGGGGAAAGGCGCGGCCCCGACCCTGAATAAAGCGCCGCCATCGTGTCCAGGAGGTCGCGGTGTTTCGGCGCGGCCTGCAACATATGGAGCGCCAGGTTGAGTTGCTGCGGACGGGGAATGGAGGGGCCGTGAGCGAGAAGAAACCCCGGAATCATAAACCAAAAGGCGTCCTCTTTGATTTCCCCCGCGATCTCAAACAGCGCTTCGCTGTTCGTCTTCATCAGCGGCACGATCCACTGATCGCTGATGAAGCTTGCTTCCGAGGAACAAAGACTCCACACCGGAAGCCCTCTCTTTTCGCCGCGGGCGATCAGCAGACGCAGCGCCTCGGTTTGTCTTCCGGAAGGCACGAGGGACACCAGCGCCAGCCGCTGCAAATAGACGAGCGAGCCGCGATAGCCTGGAGCATTCCGGCGCGCCGCAAAGGAGTCCAGAAGCCGGTCGATGGTCTCGTCGAGGGAAAGCCCGGGCGTATAGGTTCTCGCGGGACCCGCGGACGATGCGGGAGAGCCGGCCCTGGAGGGGACGGCCATCCCGTTTGCCAGCCTTTTCTCCCGGGCCATCAGCGGAAAAACACTGGCCAGCGCCACGACCAGCACCCCGGCTGCCGCCGGTGCCACATTAGGGAGGAGCTTCCAGATCAGCGCCGCCGGCCCGGCGGCAGCGCCCGGCACCCGGGAGAGCATGCGGCCCGCGAAGCCTTCGGGGACTGCGGCGGAGGTGTTGTCCTTCAAACAGGCCGCAAGGACTGCGGCGGAGAAAGCGAGGCCGCGTTTCGTTAGACTGAGACGCAGCTTTTCAGTGGCCCGGCTGATGCGTTTCTGCGCGGCGTCTTCCCCGATGCCGAGAGATTGTCCCACTTCGCGAAGGCTGAGTCCCTCGAAAAACCGCAGGACCAGGGCAGCCCGGTCCTTCTCTTTGAGTGCGTTGAGAGATTCATCCAGCACCGGAGCCAGGCCTTCCCATACCGGGGGTTCATCGACAGCGGGTGTGTTCATCAGGGCAGCAGTGGTTTCCCGGCGCAGACGCCGGTTTTCGGCTTTCATCGCGTCCCCTGCGGCCATGCAGGCCCTGCGGTGAAGCCATGCTCCGAGCCGGTCATCCTCTGCGAGCGACGGCGCCCGGCGGGCGAGATCGGCAAAAACGGTTTGGCTGATATCCTCCGCCATGGCCTCCCGCCCGCCGGTGCGCCGCAGCGCCGCCGCATAGACCAGCCCGCCATAGCGCTCCACCAGCTTCGCAAACGCTGCCTGCGAACCGCTCCGGACATACTGCCTCAACAGAAGGGAGGTTGGCTCCTTCAGGTTTGAGGGTTCAGCGGGCGCAGGCATTCACTTCCAGAAAGACACAGAGCGCCGGTTCCCGACAGAAATTTTTCGACCGCGGAAAAAATCCGGTTTTGGTTTGCCGCCGTTGCCCCGGATACGGATTTCAGCGAGCCTTGATCCGGAATGGACTTTTCAGGACAACCCCGCAAAGGCTTGCTCTCATCCGCCTTCGCGAACCGTCTGAGAAGAATGGAAGCCGGTTCAGAAGGATCGTGGGTTTTGGTGGACCGGTGCATGCGCTCCACAGAAAAAGCAGCCCCGGGCTCTCGAAAAGAATTTTTCCCGGTCCCGGGGAGCAGCTATTCCCGGACCTTGCTGTCGATCCAGATCGTTACGGGGCCGTCGTTCACGAGGGCCACTTTCATGTCCGCGCCAAAAACGCCGGTGGCTGCGGGTCGCCCCGTTTCCCGGCCGAGCGCCGCGCAAAACGACTCGTAGGCGGGGATTGCCTGTTCCGGACGGGCCGCACGAATGAACGACGGACGGTTTCCCTTCTTCACCGCGGCGTGCAGAGTGAACTGGCTCACCACCAGAGTCTCTCCGCCCGTCTCCTGGATGGAAAGGTTCATGTGCCCGCCGCCGTCGCCGAAGATGCGCATCCTCGCGATTTTGCCCGCGAGCCATTCGATATCCTCAGTGCCGTCCGCCTCCTCCACGCCCAGTAAAATCAGCAATCCGGGGCCGATGTTTGAATGGACGGAACCATCGATGGTGACCGAAGCGGAGGAAACTCGCTGAAGAAGGGCTCGCATGAGAAGAGGCGTGAAACGGGGCTGTAAATCAGCCTTTCTTTAAAGGAAACGGGCTATTTAGAGTGGCTAAAAACGAGGATGGACAAGCCGGAGGAGTCCTGTATTCTTCCACCGGCGTTGGGGGCAGAAGCAGTTGGCCGTCGGCGCGTTTCACAAATATTGAATCAACCATTAGGGAAAGGACGACGACCGAATATCATGGACTACTATCAGGACTCATATCAGCCCGGCGATTCGTATCAAAATCAGGGCAATGAAGGCGGGGGCGGCTATCGGGGGGGTGGCGGCGGACGGGGTGGTTATCGCGGAGGCGGCGAAGGGGGAGACGGGTACCAGCGGCAAAGCTCTCCGCCGCTCATGACGGAGAAAATCGTGACGGACCGCAAACAGTTTTTCCTCGATCTCAAAGAGAATGCCCGCGGACGGGTGGTAAAAATCACCGAAGACGTGCGCGGAAGGCGTGACACGATCATGGTTCCCCTGGAGGTCCTCCAGGAGTTCCACGATGCTATTGGCCGCATTCTGGACCACGAACGCACTCTCTGACGAATCACCGGCATTTCCGCCCTCCCGGCGCGACCTTCGCGGACCGCCGGTCAGGGCGGATTTGCTATTTTTCCAAGTGCGAGTATTGTAGCATCAGACAGCGGGCCGTGAAGGGCCGCTGCCGCTAAGATCATGACACTTTCTTCAGGCATCCTTGCAGGCTGTATTGACGGCCAGGTATGGGTACGCATCGATGGCAAGGGAAGCCACCAGAACAGCCGCGAACTCAAGGCCTTCATGATGGAGAAAGTTTTAACAGGAAGAGGTCAGCGGGTAATCGTTGACCTCTCTTTGTGTACGGGAATGGACAGCACCTTCATGGGTATGCTCACCTGCCTTTCCGGACGGCTTGACGATAC
>DATAIE010000932.1:0-7408 GCA_036262875.1 Verrucomicrobiales bacterium | reverse complement strand
AACCGCTTTTCCGCAATGAGCCAGGCATGCAGGGCCTCATCGTTGACGCTCATCGGGCCGCCCATCACGATCACCAGATCGATACCGGCAATCCCGGGCAGGGGATCTGATTGGTCGAAACGGGTATAAGTTATCTCCGCGTTTTGATCTCTGAGGCAGTCCTCGATGCTCCCGATTCCCTCAAAGGCCGCATGTTGTAATACATGAACCTTCATTCCTCTCCATGACACTGGATGTGGCGCGAATCGCCGGCGAGGGGATTGTCAAAATGATCCGACTCGTCCTCGTCCCGCCGGGGATCGAGACACTGAAAATCTTTTTCAACGGCCACCTTCAATCCCCACGACTCCTCAAAATAGAGGCCCACCTGAGAACCGTCGCTCCAGTTTTGGACATCCTTCTGCGGCAGCACCGCCGTGACAACAGTCTCAAATCCCGCGGAAAAACGGACCGCCGGCTTTTCCACCTCCGCCGCCTCCACCCTGTAAATGAAGCGCGGCCCACCCTCCGGACCGAGGCAGGACGACGTTTGCCACCAGCCCTGATCGCGCAGGGTGGTTACTTCGGTTTTGGTGAGGCGAAAGCGCAGGGTATCCCCCAGCAGACGGAGTTTCATGGTTCAGGTCGCTGCCGGCACGTAAGGGCGCAGCGCCTTTTGTCAAGGCGTCCGGCGTCGACACTTTCGCCGGGACGTTACAGGCTATAAACAAAACCCCGCCAGTCGCCGACTGACGGGGTTTCACAATTTTCCTGGCACCTGCCAGACCGGTCAATACCGGTAGTGCTCGGCCTTGTAGGGGCCGTCCACGGGCACGCCGATATAGTCGGCCTGTTCCGGGGTGAGTTTGGTGAGCTTCACGCCGATCTTCTCAAGGTGCAGGCGGGCGACTTCTTCGTCGAGCTTCTTTGGAAGCACGCGGACCATGGGGCCTTCGGCGGCGTAGTTTTCGCGGTTCTTCCAGAGGTCGAGTTGAGCGAGCGTCTGGTTGGAGAAGCTGTTGCTCATCACGAAGCTCGGGTGGCCGGTGGCGCAGCCGAGATTCACGAGGCGGCCTTCGGCGAGCATGTAGATGCTGTTGCCGGAGGGGAAGGTGTAGCGGTCAAGCTGGGGCTTGATGTTGAGGCGCTTCACGCCTGCAAGTTCGTTGAGCTTGTCCACCTGGATTTCGTTATCGAAGTGCCCGATGTTGGCCACACAGGCCTGGTCCTTCATCTTCGCCATGTGTTCCACCGTGATGACGTCCTTGTTGCCGGTGGTCGTGATGTAGATGTCGGCGCGTCCGAGCGTTTCCTCGATGGTGGTCACTTCAAAACCCTCCATCGCGGCCTGGAGCGCATTGATAGGATCGATTTCGGTCACGATCACACGGGCACCCTGGCCGCGCAGACTTTGAGCGCTGCCCTTGCCCACATCGCCATAGCCGCAGACCACGGCCACCTTGCCGGAAATCATCACGTCGAGAGCGCGGTTGAGACCGTCCACGAGCGAGTGACGGCATCCGTAGAGGTTGTCGAACTTCGACTTCGTGACGCTGTCGTTCACGTTGAAGGCCGGCACGAGGAGCTTGCCGGCTTCCGCCAGTTTGTAGAGGCGATGCACACCGGTGGTGGTCTCTTCGGACACGCCCTTCCATTCCTTGATCAGTTCATGGAAGATGTAGGGGGTTTCCGCGTGCACCTTCTTGAGGAGGTCTTTGATGACTTTTTCCTCGTGGGACCCGCTCGGCGTATTCACCCAGTCGTCGCCCTCTTCGAGTTCGTAGCCCTTATGCAGGAACAGCGTCACGTCGCCGCCGTCATCGACGACGAGTTGAGGGCCGAGACCGTCGGCATTGACGATAGCCTTCCAGGTGCAGTCCCAGTATTCCTCCAGGGTTTCGCCTTTCCACGCAAAGACCGGCACTCCCGCCGCGGCGATAGCAGCCGCCGCGTGATCCTGCGTCGAGAAAATATTGCAGGAGGCCCAGCGCACCGTAGCACCCAGGGCGGTCAGCGTCTCGATCAGCACGGCCGTTTGGATGGTCATGTGCAGCGAGCCGGTGATACGTACGCCAGCGAGGGGCTTCGCGGCGGCGTAGCGGTCGCGAATCGCCATGAGCCCTGGCATTTCCTTTTCGGCGATGTCGATTTCTTTGCGGCCCCAGTCGGCCAGCGCGATGTCGCGGACTTTAAAATCTGAAACGGGAACGGAGGTAGCGGAACTCATAGTAGGCAGTGTTGGAGAGGTTTCGGAGGTGGAAGCAAACGTATAAACGAATCAGGATACGTCGATATGTTCTCACATTGACCCCGCACCGTCAATGGTAAATCAGACACCCTGAGCAGCTCCCTGAAGCCGCGCCCCGCAAATGTGGGTGGCAGGCATTGATAATGCCCCCGCAGACGGCCCGTCTCCTTAAGGCCAACTCGTGACCTTCCTCATGAAACGACCTGTTCTTATCCGGCGCTCCGCTCTGTTCCTCGGGTGGGGCGGCAGCCTCGTCCTTGCGTATTATTTAGGTTCCGCCGGCGGGCAGGCCGCTGCCAGGAGTGAAGGCAATCGCGCACGCGGGATCGCGAACGCCGCGGGAAGCGGTGGTCCTCTCTCCGGCAAGCCGGTCGTTGCCGGGCAGGCGGGCAGCGCCCCCGGTGACAAAGCCGGCACCGCTGACGCGGGAGGCAAAACAACGTCCCGGACGGTGGACTATCAGGCGAAGATGCTCGACATCGAGGCCATGCCACCCGGTCCACAGCGAAAGGAGGCTTATCTGAATCTCATGACCGAATGGGCGGCTCATGACGGCGAAGCGGCACTGGTGGCGGCCGGTACAGTCACGGAACCGCTGCTGCGCTTTGAGATGCGGGAAACCGCGCTGCGGCAATGGGCCGCCTCCAGCCCCGAGGCCGCATGGAAATTCGCCTCAGCGAATGCCAAAGGGGACCTGCCGGATAACCGGATGGAACTGGTCTATGAAGGATTGGGCCGTGGAGACGCCGCCACGTCCCTCGCGTTTTTGGAAAAGCACAGCAAGGACCTCGAAAACGGAAGCGGCGGCGTTTCCATGATCTTCGACAATCTCTACGAGCGCGGAAATCACGATCAGTTAGTAGACTGGGCCGAAAAGATGCCTCCGGGAAAAATGCGCGACATGGCTACGAACCGCATCATTGACCGCTGGGCGCGCTACGACCCCGCCGCCGCCAAGGTCTGGATGGACCGGAATGTCACCACGAAGGACAACCTCGTCCCTGCCCGCATCGAGCTCGCGGAATCGTGGGCCCGGGTGAATCCGGAGAACGCCATCCAGTGGGCCAACAGCCTGCCGGCGAACCAGCGCGATCCGGAATACTACAACCGCATCTATAACCGCTGGATTCAGTACGACCGCAACGCCGCCGGCAAGTATCTCGCCTCACAGCCTCCCTCCCCCCAACTGGACCGCCCCATCGAACGCTACACCTACGAGGTGATGCGAAACAATCCCGCGGACACCATGCCGTGGGCAGAGTCCATCAACGATCAAAAACGCCGGTGGCAAGCCATCGAGCGCGTCGCCGAGGTGTGGCGCAAACGCGATCCCGCCGCCCTGCAAAACTACGTCACCGCAGGCAATTTCAACGAGGACCAGAAACGCCAACTGCTCCGGCAGGGCAAAAAATAGACCGGAAACCGGAGACTATTCCTCCGCTCCTTCGGTCGCCGGAGCCTCTTTCTTTGCCACCGGCTTTTTGACGGCGGGCTTCTTTTTCGGAGCCGCGGCTTTCCGTTCAGCAGCGGCCTTGCGGGCGGCACCGGGATTGGCTTTGGCGGCGCGCACGCCTTCCTTGCGGCGCTTCAGCAGTTGTTTGCGGCGGCGGCGTTTGATTTCCTTATTGAGTTGCTTGCCCATAGTTTGGTCGATTTGAGTGTCGTTTTGTGAATTCAGCCTATGAGGCGGCAGGCAGCGCCTTCAAGTGAAAAACGGAAATAACAGCAGGTTCATGCCTTTTTACGGGCCTCATCCCGCAACTGCGCACGGGCCGTGAGCGGGCGCAATGTCCCTAACGGCGCGCCTCGAGAACCAGGTTGAAGGGAGTTTCCGATGCGCGCCGGAAGCGCGTGAATCCCGCCTTGATCACCACGCCGCGGAGCCTGGCCTCGCCGGCCTGAGCTCCGAGACCAAGGCCCACTTCCTGAGAGAGCGAGGCGGGGGTGCAAATCATCGTGGAGGCGGCATAAAAGACGCGGCCCACCGGATTGAGATTATCCTCCAGACGGTCATGAGCGAAGGGCTCCACGATCATCCAGGTGCCATCGGGGGCGAGAGTGGTCAGCACATGCTCCGCCGCACCCACGGGATCGCCCATATCATGAAGACAGTCGAAGAAGGTCACGAGATCATAATCGCTGCCTGGATAGGCTTTGGAGGGAGCCGTTTCAAACGTGACCCGGTCCGCCACACCGGCTCCGGCGGCCGCAGCGCGGGCGCACTCGATGGACGGCGCGTGGTAGTCGAACCCGCGAAAACGGGAATTGGGAAACGCCTGCGCCATGAGAATGGTGGACGCTCCGTGCCCGCAACCCACATCCGCCACCGTCGCGCCGTGCTCCAGTTTCGACTGCACCCCTTCAAGTGACGGAATCCACGAACTGACGAGATTGGCAGCGTAGTTGGGGCGGAAAAACCGCTCGGTTCCCTTAAAAAGACATTCGCTGTGCTCATGCCAGCCAACCCCCGCGCCGCTTTTGAACGCCTCGCGGATTTTCGGCTCGTCGATCATCAGCGAACGCATGATCTGATAGGCACCGGGGATAAAACACGGGCTGTCCTCCACGGCGAGCGCCATCCCCTGCTCCGGTGGAAGCGTGAACGTGCTCAGGCCCGGGTCGTAGGTGACGTAGCCGCTCGCCGCCTGGGCCGAGAGCCACTCGCGCACGTAGCGCTCCGCCGTGCCCGTCTTTTCCGCCAACTCCGCGGGAGTGAGCGGCCCGGCGCCGTGCATGGCCTTGTAGAGTCCCAACTGATCGCCCAGCA
The DNA here is from genome assembly GCA_036262875.1 of Verrucomicrobiales bacterium. Taxonomy (GTDB): domain Bacteria; phylum Verrucomicrobiota; class Verrucomicrobiia; order Verrucomicrobiales; family V1-33; genus V1-33. The sequence continues at coordinate 2,414 of DATAIE010000932.1, read as the reverse complement.
GGATGAGCGCCGCGTTCGCCGCCGCCCCCATGTCCGTCACCGCCTGATTCATGAATTCCTGCAGTTTTTGCCCGTCGATGGAAGAAGTCGCATTCATAAGTGGAGTAGTGAACCGCCGGACATTGAACGCGAAAAGCCAGCCGGGAGGCAAGTCATTTTCAGAGGAGCGGGGCGGCCCCCCGCAAGAACGTTGTCTCCGTCCGCCGTGATTATCCTTGCACGGTATAGAACGTGCTCTAGTCTCGCGGCCAATTGCACCCAACTCCTTTTTAATCCATGAAACGTAACCTGTTCCTGCGTTCATCCTTCTCTCTCCTGGCCGCCGTTTGTGTTGGCACTTCCGGATGCAGCAAGAAGACCTCCGACACCGTCAAGATCGGTGAGTTTGCCTCCATCACCGGCAAAGAGGCCACCTTCGGCACCTCCTCTCACGAGGGCACCAAAATGGCCATCGATGAACTCAATGACGCGGGCGGGGTGCTCGATAAGAAACTGGAACTCGTCTACGAGGACAATCAGTCGAAAGAGGGGCAGAGCAGCACGGCGGTGAACAAACTGATTTCAAAGGACAACGTGGTGGCCGTCCTGGGCGAAGTGGCCTCCGGGCGGTCTAAAGAGGCGGCCCCCATTTGCCAGAGCAACAAAGTGCCGATGGTTTCTCCGGCCTCCACCAATCCGGATGTGACCCAAAAGGGTGACTACATCTTCCGGGTCTGTTTCACCGACATCCTGCAGGGCAAAGTGCTGGCCGCATTTGCCATGAAAAACCTGAAGGCTGACAACGTGGCCGTGCTGACAGATGTGAAGAGCGAATACAGCAAGGGTCTGGCCAAATATTTCAAACAGGCCTACACGGGCATGGGCGGTAAGATCGCTGTGGAACTGGACTACAACGGCGGGGAAAAAGACTTCAAGGGCCAGCTCACCACCATCAAGGGGGCGGGCGTAAAGGCGGTATTCATTCCCGGATATTATTCGGAGGCGGCCCTGCTTTGCATTCAGGCAAAACAACTGGGCATCACCGTTCCGCTCTTCGGCGGCGACGGCTGGGAGTCTCCGGACCTCACCGGCGTGGGCAAGGATGCCGTGGACGGCAACTACTTCTCCACCCACAGCTCCGTGGATTCCCCCGACCCGGCCATGAAGACCTTCGTGGCGGCCTATCAAAAGAAGTATGACGGAAAGACCCCGGATGCCATGGCCATGCTGGGCTATGACTCCGCAAAGATCCTGGTGGACGCCATCAAGCGGGCGGGTTCCACGGACGGGGACAAAATCCGCAAAGCCCTCTCGGAAACGAAGGACTTCCCCGGCGTAACCGGAAAGATTACGATCGATGCAGACCGCAATGCAACGAAGCCCATGGTGATTCTTCAGGTGGTGGGCGGCAAACTCAAGCTGGTGGAAACCATCAATCCCTGAGTTTGACCGGACCTGAAACGGCATGGAGGCCTTTTTCCAGCAAACCATCAACGGGCTGAGCCAGGGCTCCATCTACGCCCTCATCGCCCTGGGGTATACGATGGTGTATGGAGTCCTGCGGTTTATCAATTTCGCCCACAGCGACGTGCTCATGCTGGGGGCGTTCGCCGCGTTCTTCATCTCTCCGCACATGGATGCGGCATTTGGGCAGCATTCCGTCTTCGGGGCCATCCTGGTGTTCATCCTCTCCGCGGGTATCTGTGCGGGCATCGGAATTCTCATCGAGTTCCTCGCCTACCGTCCGCTGCGCTCGCGTCCGAAACTCACGGTGCTGATCACGGCCATCGGGGTATCGCTGTTCATCGAAAACGTCTGTCAGCACGACGCGGTTTTTAAAGCCAAGAACCGCCCCTTTCCGGAACTGGTGACGGCGCATGACTTTCACGTCGGGAATCTGGTGATCGGAAGCATCGACATCATCATCCCGCTGGTCACCGCCCTCCTCCTCGTGGGGATGTGGTATGTGGTGCACCGCACGCGGATGGGCACCGCCATGCGGGCCGTTTCCTTCAATCAGCAGGCCGCGGCGCTGATGGGTGTGAACGTGAACCGGATCATCTCCTTCACCTTCGGCGTCGGCTCCGCGCTGGCCGCCATCGGCGGAATTCTCTATGCCATGAAGTCTCCCGCCATCGAGCCACTCATGGGCATCCAGCCCGGTTTGCGGGCCTTTGTGGCCGCCGTCATCGGAGGTATTGGAAATCTCTACGGTGCCGTGCTCGGCGGATTGCTCATCGGTCTCATCGAAATCTTCGCCGGCGGCAATTCGCTCCTGTCCACCTACCGCGACGGGATCGCCTTCGCGGTGCTCATTCTGATTTTGTTGTTCAAACCCGCCGGACTGCTGGGCCGCGCCGCTGTTGAGAAAGTATGATGCGTTACCTCGGAGCCAAGTCCTGGGCGTTGATTGCCATCATATTGTCGTTCGGCAT
>DATAIE010000931.1:0-4187 GCA_036262875.1 Verrucomicrobiales bacterium | reverse complement strand
CACTGTAGTTTTGGTAACTGAGCGCATCCCGGGCGCCGGCGGCACCGGGAGTGTTGGAGTGCTTCAATTCCGCAAAATCGTTATAAACCGTCGCCAGAGACGTGATGTAGCCGGCATTGTCCGGCATCTCCTTCATCAGCTCCGTGTAGAGCTTCACGCTTTCTCCAAAGGCCACGCTGGCATCCCGCGGGTTTTCGAGGCGGACAAATAAGTGGCCCAGTTCGGAATAACCGCCCGCCAGACGCGTACGGCACGGGATGGACTTCGGATTCGTTTTGTCGTAAGCCAGGAGCAACTTGATGCCGGTTTCGTACTGCGTGTCGACGGCCGTTTCGAGAAGCTGTTTCGACTTCTCTTTCCCCGCGGGATCGGAGGATACCTGCTTGCCCGCTTCAGCGGCATTGATGCGACCGAGCTCGAGATGCGCATCGGCGAGGAGAAAACGGTCCTCGGGGCGGAAGTTGGCGTCCTCGGGTTTGCCGATGAAACCCTCGATCTTCATCAGGGCATCGCGTGCCGGTTCCGGCTGACCGCGCTCCGCGAGGGCGTGGCCTTCAAGGAAAAGATTCTGCGCGTAAGAGCGGACGGAGTCGATGTCATCCGCGTTGTCCTTGACCCACTTTTCAAAAAAGTCCGAAGCCTTGCGGAGATGCGGCAGGGCGTTTTCCGTGCGGTGCTGCGAGGTGAGGATACGACCGATGAGCGACTCCACGCGACCGCTGAGGCGGATGAGCTCCGCGGGGAAATTCCCGGCTGCGGCGATGGCGTTGGCTTCCAGATCGCGAGAGAGTTTTTCCAGCACCGGGAGAGCGCCCGCGTCGTCCGCGAGGGCATTCTTCAGGCGGGCGAGTTGCCAGCGGGCCTCCATGCCGGTGGCATCGTCCGGCGCGTTTTCGAGAACACCGGTGCATTGCACGGCGACTGCGCGCACCGCAGTGCGCCAGCCGGGAATATCGCTGTCCTCCAGCGGTTCCGTCGCCAGGACCTTGCCGATCAATTCGACACTGGATTGGCGCAGGGCCGCCGCCTGCTCGGCTTTGGCAGCCTGGGCCTCACTGCGTGCATTCACGGCTTCCGTTTCAGAGCGGGGCAGCCGGGCCTGGAGATCATCCAGTGAATGCCGCGTGGCTTTGAGATCACCTTCCGCGTTCTTCCGTGTATTTCTTTCTTTGAAAGCGTAGGCCGTTGCCCCGGCCACTCCCAGCAGGGCGAACATGGTCAGGGCGGGTCCGAGAATGCTGCGGCGGACCGGCGGGGACTCGCCGCGGTTTTCCTGAAGCCGGCGGCTGAGTCGCGGCAGAGGAAGCGAAAAACGGCGGCGTTTGGGAGCCGGCGGGGTGTCCGGCGCAAAGGCATCCGCGGCAGTGGCTCCCTCCAAAACAGCAGTCTCGTCCGCCGCGGGAGCAGCGGCCACCGGCAATGCGCACGGCTTCAGCGCCTCCAGCACTGCCTTCATATCGCTGAAGCGCGCTGCGGGATCGATAGCCAGACACTGTTCCACGATCTTCCGGCGCGCGGCTTCTTCACTGGGAATCTCTCCGGCGGGCCATGCTGCGGAGGGCTCCTTTTCCAGCCAGTCTGCGAACGAGGAGGGCTGAAGATTCAAATCCTCTTCCCCGTTTGCCTTGATGGCATCAAACACTTTTTGACCGCGCGGCCAGGTCCCCGTGAGCAGACGCCAGGCAATGACGCCGAAGGCGTAGACATCGCGCCCCAATGCCCTGCCCTCCTGCAGGAGGCGGGTGGCGGAGCGCCAGTGCTCGGGCGCAATAAATCCGAGCTGTCCGTGCAGCCGGGCCACCGGGGCCTCCGTCAGCCAGCCCTGGCCCACATCGCTCAGGAGCACCGCGGGTTCACCGGCGGGACCGGAGCAGACGAATACATTCCCGCCCGTGAGACCGGTGTGCACGATGCCCTCCGTGTGCAGCCACGCCAGTGTGCCGGCCAGGCTGTCGAGCAGCGTCCACGCCTCCCGCGCCGGAAGACGTCCCGCCAGTTGCTCCAGTGAAAGGGTGCCCTCGGGCAGCAGGGCCATGCTCAGGCTGGGGGGCTGGGAGGTGAGATCGTAACTGTAGATGCGGACAAAATCGAGCCGCTCCCCTTCCCGGCGCAGGCGCTCAAGGCACCAGCTCAGGTAGCGCGGGTGCCAGGCGCCGGGCGTGAGAACCTTTACTGCGCATTCAAAATCTCCATTCCAAAGCGCCTTCCAAACGGAGCCGAACGCGCCGGAACCTCGGCAGGTATCGAATGCATAGCCGGAAATGGTCGGTGTGGACATGGTGCCTTGTGGGAAGACGACGTTACAGGTTGATAATTAACCTCCGCTGAGCGATTCTGGCAACCCCCATAATGAGTAAAATCGCGCGCGCCCTTTACGCGGTGGGGGAAAGGGCTACCATCCGCGCTTTTTTCCGCTCCGACCAGCGGAAATTTCCATTTTTCCCATGATGACCAGCAACCAGATCCGCCAGAGTTTCCTCGACTTCTTCAAGTCGAAACAGCACACGATCGTGCCCTCCAGCAGCCTCCTGCCGGACAGCCCGAACCTGCTGTTCACCAATGCCGGGATGAATCAGTTCGTGCCGATTTTCCTCGGCCAGATCGAGTGCCCCTACAAACCGGGCCGGGCGGCGGATACCCAAAAGTGCATCCGTGCGGGAGGAAAGCACAACGACCTCGACGATGTGGGGCTGGATACCTATCACCACACGTTCTTTGAAATGCTGGGGAACTGGAGCTTTGGCGACTATTTCAAAAAGGAGGCCATCGCCTGGGCATGGCAGCTCATCATCGAAGTGTGGAAGTTCCCGGCCGAGCGGGTGTATGCCACCATCTACCAGCCGGGACCGGGCGATCCCTCCGAGCGCGACCAGGAGGCGTGGGATATCTGGGCTGAGAAATTCCGCAGCATCGGGCTGGACCCGGAGATTCACATCGTGAACGGGAACAAGAAGGACAACTTCTGGATGATGGGGGAAACCGGCCCCTGCGGTCCCTGCACGGAGATCCACGTGGACCTCACACCAGGTCCGGTGCATACCAGCATCGAACGTCAGAAAGAAGGCGCATTGCTCGTGAATGGCCCGGATGCCCGCTGCATCGAAATCTGGAACAACGTCTTCATTCAATACAATGCGAATCCCGACGGCTCCTTCGTCCCGCTGCCCGCGCAGCACGTGGATACCGGCATGGGATTCGAGCGCGTGGTGTCCATCATCCACGGCACGAAGAACTTCACGGACTTTGAAAACGCGAAGATCTCGAACTACGAGACGGATGTCTTCCGCCCGATCTTTGATGAGATCGAGAAGCTGAGCGGGAAGAAATACGGCTGCACGCTGCCCGCCGCCGGCTCGACGGGTGAGACGGAGCAGGAAAAGGTGGACGTGGCCTTCCGTGTCATCGCAGACCACATCCGCACGCTGAGTTTCAGCATCGCAGACGGTATCGTGCCAGGGAATGGCGACCGCAATTATGTGCTGCGCCGCATTTTAAGAAGAGCGGTGCGGTACGGGAGAACCCTCGGATTCACGCAGCCGTTCTTCTACAAACTGGTGGACGTGCTGGCGACTCACATGGGGGATGTGTTCCCGGAACTCCGGCAGCGAAAGGATTTCATCAAGCAAACGCTGAAGACGGAGGAGGAGGCATTTAACCGGACGCTGGATAAGGGGATCACGCTGTTTGAAACGGAGGCGGAACGCCTTACGGGCACGTCCTCAACTGGAGCGGGGAGCGCACGCGCCCCGCGTGCTGTTTCCGGCGCCCCGCCGGAAAACCCAAACCAATCCGGCGAAGCCGGCACTTCCTCCGGTGAAGGTGCACGATACTCCCGCCGCAACCTTCCTCACTTTGAACGCCCGTGGGGAAAATACATGATCACCTTTTCCACGGTGGATCGCCGCAAGCTTACTCCCGCCGAAAAAGATCTCGTTCTCGAAAGTATTCTAACCGGAAAGTGCCTCGGCCACTATCATCTGTACGCCGCCTGCATCATGCCGGACCATGTGCATCTGCTCATCGAACCCGGCGTGAAAGAACGTCAGGAATCGGCGAACCCTGTCTTTTATACGCTCACAGAAATCCTTCAGCCAATGAAGTCGGCCACGGCTCATCAAATCAACAAGCTGCATGGTGCGACGGGGCCCGTTTGGGAGAAGGAATCGTTCGACCGGTTGATCCGGTCG
>DATAIE010000930.1:0-2894 GCA_036262875.1 Verrucomicrobiales bacterium | reverse complement strand
GCCTCCGCCGACCTCGCCGCCGCGGAGGCGGTGCGGGATGATTTGCTGGTGTCTGTCACGGCGGAGACTGCCGGCGGTGGAGCCGACGCTGCCATTGAACGTAATGCGGGGAAACAGGTCCGCCATGGCGACTCCGATGCGGGCGGTGGCGGCGGCGAGTTGGCGCTCCGCGGCGCGGATGTCGGGGCGGCGGCGCAGGAGAGAGGCGGGATCGCCAAGATGGATGGAGGGAAACCTCGCGGGGAGCGTCGCGGGTTTCAGCCGGTCGCGCAGGGTATCGGGAGTCTGGCCGGTGAGCACGGCCAGCCGGTGGCAGGCCCTGTCGGCGGCTGCTTCGATCTGCGGAATGGTGGCCAGCGTGGTGCTATACTGCGCCTGGGCGCGGGAGACATCGAGGCCGGTGCCTCTGCCGCCTTCCAGCAGCCTCGTGGTAATGTCGAGGCTGGAGCGCTGGTTGGCGGCGTTTTCCTTCGCGACCCGCAACTGATAGTGCAGCCCGCAGAGCTCCATGTAGGCGCGTGCGGTCTCCGCCGTGACGGACACCAGCAAATCATCCCGCACCGCCTCCGCGGCGGCGAGGTCGGCGGAGGCGGCCTCCACATTGCGCCGCACACGCCCGAAGAGATCGAGCTCCCACGTCGCGTCGAACCCGATGTCATACGATTCACTGTCGCGCGGAGCGCCGGGCAGCGTGCCGGTGCGGGGAGACCGGGCGTTTGAATAGCTGGTGCCCGCGGTCACGATGGGAGCCGAGTCAAAACGCGCGGCATTGCGCAGAGCCCTCACGGATTTGATGGAGGCGATCGCTGATTTGATGTCGCGGTTGCCGGCGATGGCCTGTTCCACCAGGCCGTTGAGGCGGGCATCGCCCAGCCTCCGCCACCAGGAGGCCAGTTCCCCTTCGCTGGCCGGAGCCGAGACGGCACCTGCCGCCTTTGAGCGGAAACGGGCCTGCCCGGGCGCGTCCGGCGCGGTGTAGTTTGGACCGACCGTGCAGGAGGAGAGCAGCAGGAGAGGCAGGAAACCGGTGAGTGGGTTCATGGGGTGAGACGCGATAAAAGTGTCAGGATGCCGCGGTGCCGCCGGGCAGTTCCGCGGGGGCGGAGGGAGGCAGCGGCTCCGGATGCGAACCCCGGAGCCGGTGCGTCAGTCTGCGGATAACGACGTAAAAGACGGGCGTGAGGATCAGGCCGAAAAACGTGACACCCAGCATTCCAAAGAACACCGTGGTGCCGAGAGCCTGCCGCATTTCCGCGCCCGCGCCTCTGGCGATCACCAGGGGCACCACTCCCAGGATGAAGGCGAAGCTGGTCATGAGAATGGGACGCAGGCGCAGGCGCGCGGACTCGACAGCGGCCTCCGCAGGGGTCTTGCCGGTGGCTTCGAGCTGCCGTGCGAATTCCACGATGAGGATGGCATTCTTGCTCGCGAGACCCACGAGCACGATGAGCCCGATCTGCGTGAAGATATTGATATCCATGCTGCGAATCCAGATACCGGCGACGGCACTGAGCAGACACATGGGCACGATGAGGATAATGGCCAGCGGCAAACTCCAGCTCTCGTACTGCGCGGCGAGCGTGAGGAACACGAGGAGCACGCAGAGAGGAAAGATGAAGAGGATGGTATTGCCCGCGAGCTGCTGCTGGAGGGAGAGCTCCGTCCACTCGTAGCCCATGCCCTGAGGCAGCTCTTTCGCGGCGAGTTTTTGAGCCGCAGCCATCGCCTCGCCGGAACTGACTCCCGGCAGGGCGACGCCGTTGATATCCGCGGCGGGATACATGTTATACCGGACCACCTTGTCCGGGCCGGTGGTCTCCTGCACATCCACCAGCGTGCCGAGCGGCAGCATGTCCCCGGCGGCATTGCGGGTTTTGAGTTTGCGGATGTCGTCCGCCTGCAGGCGGAAGGTCGCGTCCGCCTGGGCCGTGACCTGATAGGTGCGGCCAAAGCGGTTGAAGTCATTCACGTAAAGCGACCCGAGATACGTTTGCAGCGCGTCATTCACGTCCGCCAGTGCCACGCCCATGCTCTTGGCCTTCACGCGGTCCATGTCCACAAAGACCTGCGGCACCCGGGTGGTGAACGTGGTGAACACCTGCGCGAGGCCGGGGGTCTGGCTGCCATTGACCATCATCTGAAAAGCCGTGCCGCTCAGAGTCGTGAGCCCCATGTCCGAGCGGTCCTGGATCATCATCTTGAACCCCGCCGTGCTGCCCAGCCCCTGCACCGGCGGCGGCGGCAGGACGAGGACGCGCGCGTCCCGCAACTCCTCATACCGGGCGTAGAGCTGGCCCATCACGGCCTTTGCCGAGCGCTGCGGGTCTTTCCGTTCATCGAAGGCATCCAGCGAAACGAACATGGTGCCCGCATTCGGAAGATTGGCGCCCGCGAGCACATTGAAGCCCGGGAACTCCACCGTGCCCTTCACGCCGGGAACGCTCCGCGCGATCTCTCCTGCCCGGCTGATGATCTTTTGACTGCGCTCCAGACTCGCGCCGTCCGGCAACTGGGCGAAGACCACGAGATAGCCGGAGTCCTGCGGAGGAATGAACCCGGTGGGCACGCTTTTGAAACCGAACCAGGTGAGCGCCAGCAGGCCGGCATACAGCGCCATGGCGATGCCTCCCCGCCTCACCGTGCCGCGCACGGCACGGGTGTATCCATTCGTGGTACGATCGAACCCCTTATTAAAGAGACGAAAGAACCATCCCAGCACGCGGTCCATCAGGACGGCAAACCAGTCCTTCCGGGCGTGATGCCCCTTCAGCAAAATGGCGCTGAGCGCGGGGGAAAGCGTGAGGGAATTGAACGCGCTGATGACCGTGGAAACCGAAATGGTCAGCGCAAACTGCCGGTAAAACTGTCCGGTGATGCCGCTGACGAAGGCGGTG
>DATAIE010000929.1:0-5093 GCA_036262875.1 Verrucomicrobiales bacterium | reverse complement strand
CGCTTTTCTGCTTTCTCACCCTCATGGCCGGCAGCGCGATGGCCAAAGAGAAAATCACTTTCGATGATCTCCTGCTGGAAGACGGAACGACGCTGAAAAACGTCGTCGTTCTCAAGGTGGAGCCGGACGGCCTCCGGCTGGAGCATAAGAATGGCGTGAGCAAAGTGAAATTCGAGGAACTGCCCGAGATGGTGCAGAAGCAGTTCGCCTTTGACCGGAACAAGGCCGAGGAGTTCCGGCTCAATCAGGAAACCGCCAAAGAGGCGCGGGCCGCCGAGGAGCGCCGGATTCGGGTCGAGGGAATCCTTCAGCAGCGCAAGGAAGAGCAGGACGGTGACCTCCTGCGCGCCCGGGAAGCCTTTTACAAGCTCGTGGAGTCGGACGAATACAGCTATCCACAGCTCGATAAAACCCTGATGGACAGCATCGCGATCTTCACAGAGGCCGGTCGCAAGGACCTCGCTTCTCTGCTCCAGGACGACCGCAAACTGCTTCGTGACCGCGAGATGGTCCGCCCCGGTGAAAAATACCGTCGCGAGCGGGAGCAACTCCAGGACCGTATCCGCAATCTCGAAAACCAGGTGGCCGCTCAGGCGAACCAGCCGCCTGTTGCTCCGGTGGCGGAGGTGGTTCCGTTCTACGTGGACCGTCCGGTCATCATCGACCGCCCCATCGTGGTGGACGCGAACTGTCCGCCCGAAAAGCCCGGCATTCCTCCCAAGTCAGGCCCGGTCAATCCGCCCCGCCAGGGACCGGTCGCGGTACCCACGCCGGTCAATCCCCGTCCGGCGCAGCCGAACTTCACACCGACCCCGGCCCCTGCATCAAGGCCCGTGCCTTCGAGCCCTGGCCCGGCCCGGCCCACGACGGCGGTGAGCCTTCCCTCCAGCGGTGCCCAGCAGCAGGGCGCTCACCTTTGGAAGAAGAATTAGCGGCTCAGGTCCGGCTCAATCCAAAATTTCCAGTTGTCGCTCCGGAGCATCCGTGCATGACTCGGGCACGCTAGCGGCGGAAATGCTCTCGTGGCGGAATTGGTAGACGCGTATGACTCAGGATCATATGGGGTAACCTGTGGAGGTTCGAATCCTCTCGAGAGCACCACCCGCCCGTGCCGCTGATCCACCTGCGGCAATGGCGGGTTGCCTATGCAGGATCCGGTCTTTGTTCACGACGCGTTCGCGAAAATTGCGCGGCGGTATGTTGTCACCAATCATGTGCTCTCGATGGGCACCGATATTCTGTGGCGGCGGAAAGTAGCCCGACTCGTCCGGAAATTGAATCCGTCCCGCATTCTGGACGTCGCCACGGGCAGCGGTGACCTCGCAGCCGAAATTGCAAAGCAATGCCCGGAGGCCAAAATCACCGGTGCCGATTTTTCCGCTCCCATGCTGGAAGTGGCGCGCAGCCGCCGCGTGCCAAACCTGGAATTGATCGAAGCCGATGCGATGAAACTGCCGTTCGCGCCAGGCACCTTTGACGTGGTAACGGTGGGATTCGGTTTGCGCAACATGGCCTCGTGGCCGGATGCGGTCTGGGAAATGGCGCGTGTGCTCCGCAAAGGCGGCACCCTGGTGGTGCTGGACTTTTCGCTGCCGGCTTCACCGCTGCTGCGCCGGCCGTATCGGTTTTACCTCCACCGGGTAATGCCCCGGGTGGCAGGAGTCATTACCGGTCAGCGTGATGCCTACGCTTATCTGGCAGGATCGGTGGAGCAGTTCCCGTCAGGAGACGGCATGTGCGATTTGCTGCGTGCCAATGGTTTCGCCACCGCGCAGGCCACACCGGTGAGCTTTGGCATTGCGAGCATCTACACGGCTGAGAAGTGAGAGGGAGAGCGATCAGGCGGTTTCGTCCGCCATCCTTCGATAAGCACCGGGCGAAAGGCCGGTGAGGCCCTTGAACTGACGGCAAAACGTTGGCTGATCACAGAATCCGCATTCGAGAGCGATGTCTCCGAGAGGCTTTCCGGTGGTGCGCAGAAAGGCTGCCGCCGCTTCTACACGCTGGCGGGTCAGTAATTGCCGCGGGGAGACGCCCAGCACATTCCGCATGAGCCGCTCCATGCGGCTGATAGACAGGCCAGCCTCTGCCGCCAGTCCGGCAATGCGCAGCGGCCCCGCAAAACCGTTGCGTATTTTCTCCACGACTGCGGCCAGGCGTCCCAGTTTCGGATCGCTGGCGGCGGGAACATGGAGATCGCGCGAGATGCCGGCGAGGGCGATGATCTCTCCGTTCGCGTCGCGCACAGGCACCTTGTCCGCGCGGTACCAGCCCATGGTGCCATCGGGGTTGGTGATAGTCTCCAGGCGGTCATGGACTTCGCTGCCCGTCCGGAACACCACGGCGTCCTGTTGCTCGTAGCCCGCCGCCAGCAGGGCGGGAAAGATTTCGCGCGCTGTGCGCCCGAGCAGTTTTTCGCGTGATTCCAGCCGGGTGCGCCGCACGAACGTTTCATTCACGGAGAGATACTGACCTATCCGGTTCTTGATGCAGAAGACGAGGTCCTCGGCGTGATCGAGGAGCCGCTCCATCACGGCCAGTCCTGGAGCTTTTGCAAACAGCTCCCGGCGGAGGACGTCCACAGGCGACGCCCGGGAGACGGGGCGGGATTTGTGTTTTTTCGGCATCCTTCAGGAAGGGAATGCCAAAGACGGGAAAGTGCAATCCGGTAGAATGAGGACATGACGGAAACCATGACCGCTCCCGGGCAACCCGCCGGCCAGACTGCACCCGCAGCGGTGCCTCCGGCCGATACTCTCACCGCTCAGAAGGCTGTGGCGCTGGCGGATGAGCTTTTACGGCGGGCTTTGGAGGCCTCCCTTCCGGAGGAGCGGGAGAAAGCCAGGCAAATGTCCGGATTGATTTCCGATCCCGCGGCCAAGGCACTGACCATGGCGATGACGGACCGGTTGATCCGCAGTGAGGATGCTCCCCGGGCGGCGGCGGGATGGCGGGCCGTTTTGTCCCGTTTCGGCCTGCCGCGCGGATTTCCGCTGCTCGACCGCGCCCTGCTTTGGCTAGGGGCGACCGCCTCCAACCTGCTGCCTGGTGTGGTTATGAAGGCCGTGCGCCGCCGGTTGAGGAAGGACAGCAGCGGAGTGATTCTGGCCGCGGAAAATGAGCCGCTGACACGCTACCTGGCGGAACGTCAGGCTGCGGGCATGCGGACCAATGTCAATCAACTCGGCGAGGCCGTGCTGGGCGAAGGTGAGGCCGGGCATCGCCTTGAGGCCGTGCTGGCGCTGTTGAAGCGCGCGGATGTGGACTACATCTCCGTGAAGCTCTCCGCGATTTTCAGTCAGATTCAAATCGTGGCCTGGGACCAAACGCTGGCCGCGGCGAAAGAACGGCTGCGCATTCTCTACCGCGCCGCGCTGCCCGGCGGGAAAATGGTGAATCTGGATATGGAGGAATACCGTGACCTGGCGCTGACGACGGCTGCCTTTTGTGAAGTGCTGGATGAGCCGGAGTTTCGCAATGTGAGAGCGGGCATTGTCCTCCAGGCGTATTTGCCGGACTCTTTTGAGGTCCTCCGCCGGTTGACCTCCTGGGCACAGGAGCGCCTGACAATGGGAGGACTGCCCATCAAGATCCGCCTCGTGAAGGGAGCGAACCTGGCCATGGAAGCGGTCGAAGCAGAGCTTCACGGCTGGAATGCCGCGCCCTACACCACGAAGGAGGAAACGGATGCCAACTATCGCCGCATGATGGACTATGCCTGCAGGCGGGAAAATACTGCTGCGGTGCGGGTGGGTGTCGCGAGTCACAATCTCTTCGACGTTGCCCTCGCGCTGGTGCTGAGAGAGGAGCGGGAACTCGGCGATGCGGTGGAAATCGAGATGCTTGAGGGCATGGCGAATCATCAGGCGCGGGCCGTGCGGGACCAGGCTGGCGGGCTTCTGCTGTATGCGCCGGTCGTTCATGAGAAGGATTTCGGCGCGGCCCTGGCCTATCTTATTCGGCGCCTCGACGAAAACACCTCGCCGGAGAATTTTCTCAGCGGTGTTTTTTCCTTTACCCCGGACAGCGCTGAATGGAGGGAGCAGCGCCGGCGCTTTTTGGAAGGCTGGACGCAGCGCAATGAGGTCAGTGCGCTTTCACGGAGGGCGGTTTCCCTTCCTCATTCGCACGGGGGCTTTTTCAACGAATCGGAGACCGACTTCACTCAGGAGAAAAATCGTCAGGCGCTGGAGAGAGCGATGGTTGAACGGAAGCGAGCGATCCTCCCTGAGGTGAGCAGCGTGGAGGCCATCCCCGCGGTGCTCGACCGCGCGGTTGCCGCTCAGGCAGGATGGGAATCGATGGGGGATTCTCATCGCGCGGATGTCCTCCGCAACTGTGCGGCGGTGATGTCGGCTCATCGTTTTGAGATCATCGCGCTGCTCCGTTCAGAGGGCAAAAAAGCGGTGCTCGATGCGGATGGAGAAGTTTCCGAAGCGGTGGACTTCGCCCGCTATTACGCTGAAACGGGCGTTGCTCCGGTGGGCGTGAAGTCGAAAGCGTTCGGTACTGTGATCGTCACGCCGCCCTGGAATTTTCCCTTCGCGATTCCCTGCGGGGGAGTCCTCGCCGCCTTGATGGCGGGCAATACCGTTATCCTGAAGCCCGCACCCGAAACCGTGGAACTGGGATGGCTGCTGGCAAATCTGTTGTGGCAGGCTGGTGTGCCGCGTGATGTCCTCCAATACGTCCGGTGTGAGGATGGCGACGCCGGGAAGGCGCTCATCACCGATCCGCGAACGAATGCGGTGGTGCTCACGGGAGCCTACGAAACGGCGAAGCTCTTCCTCGGATGGCGGCCTGCGCTGCGCCTGTTTGCGGAAACGAGCGGAAAGAACTCCATCGTGGTGAGCGCCCTCGCGGACCGCGACCTTGCGGTGAAGGATTTGGTTCGCTCCGCCTTTGGCCATGCCGGGCAAAAGTGCTCGGCTGCCAGCCTGGGCATCCTGGAGGCCGAGGTTTACGACGATCCGGCGTTCCGCCGCCAGTTGCGCGACGCGGCGGCCAGCCTCCATGTGGGACCAGCCACAGATCCCGCCAGTGTCGTAACGCCCGTGATCCGCGAGGCTTCCGAAAACCTGAAGCGCGCCCTG
>DATAIE010000928.1:0-3285 GCA_036262875.1 Verrucomicrobiales bacterium | reverse complement strand
ATAGTTTTCATGCACATACATGAGGCCCCAGAAATCCCCGTGGAATGCATCCGGCTGCTCCGCGGTTTGCATGACTGTCCGGAACTGCGCCCAGTTGCCCAGCGGACTGGGAACCCCCAGATGATTCAGCAGATGGAAGGTAACCATCTCATTGAGCGAGAAGGTGTAGGTCGCCCGGTTTTCCCAGCAGTTCTCGGTAACGAGGGACGACCATTTCGAGGGATGTTTGTTTCCTTTTTCATCCCGGGCTTCGAAATCATATCCTTTGGTGAACTGAAGCTTGAACGCCCGCTTGGCATTGCCCGCGCCACCCGTGCCGGAGGCCACATAGCGGCCGTTGGCTCCCTTGAGGCGGTAGGGCACGTGATCGTAAACGACGCCGTCGGAGACGAACGCACACTCCCAGTTCTCAAAGGTCCAGCTTGCTCCCGCCGCCAAACGCTGGCCGGCATTGGCATCATAGGCGACGCACTGGTCGTAGTCCGATTTGCGGGTGAGGAAATGATACACCGGAAGCTTCTGTAAGTCCGCCGCAGGCGTGCCCTGATAGTCCGGCACGCCATTGTAAACGAAGCACGCGAAGTTCAGGGAAGGATCGCCCGCATACGGCACGCGCGCCGAAGCACCGGTATTGTCCGCCACCGTGATGCGATACCGCACCAGCGTACGGTTGGCCTGCGGAGGAATGGTGGCCGTCCAGATGCCGTCCCCGCCGAGCACGTCATCGCCCAGCCCGTCATCGTTCATCGGAATCGTGGTCCAGTTCGCCGGCAGTTCGAATGCCGGATTCGCCGCCAGCGGCGTGGCCACATTTGCGAACGCGCCGCCTGAAACCGTCTTTGGCAGCGTTGAAGGAATAAAATTTCCCGCCGTGCAGATTTGATAGGCGAGCGAAGCGGAAGCCACACCGTTCGGATCGGTGATTTTGGCCGTGATAATGATCGGATCCGTACTCGCCGGGGTCTGCGGCGTGTGCTCCACTTTGCGGATGGCCGGGGCCGCATTGGCGGCGAAGGAAATATTCTGCGCGCCGGGAGACGCCTCGCCCGTGCCCTTCTTCAACTCCAGATCGAAGGAGAAGTCCGTGCTCGCGAGGGAGGCGTTGGCCCCCATCACGGCGATGACGTTGGTACCTTCGACGAGGTAATTCTGTGCATTCGGAATCGTGTAGCTGTCCCAGCCGAGGGTAGCCGCCTCATGGTCTTCGACCGTCACGCCGGAAATGAGAAACTGGCTCGGAGGCGGCTGATGTCCGGGCGTACCCGCCAGAATGTGAAAGCGGCGCGGAATTTCCTGGCCATTAATATACACGATGCATCCGTCATCGACGTAGACGCGCAGCGCGAGAGCCGAGGGCACTCCTCCTGAGGGAATCGTGAACGCATGGCGGAAGTAGACGATTTGATACCCGCTTTGCATGTCCGTCAGCGTCGTGGCATCATCGCCGTCCGCGTAGCCGATGGAGGCCGTGCCGGGCAGCCAGGTGCTGTCATCGAATCCCGTGCGGTCGAACCAGTTCGCGGGAGGGGGATTCAAGCCCTTCAAGTACTTCCACTGATTGCTGCCCGCAGGAATATAAGTAACACCTGCTCCGCTGCCTCCATTTTTGGCCGCAGCCCAGTTACTGCCGTGGCTTTCGTCGAGGTTCGGATTGATGAGCTCAATGGAGGACCCCTCGCCGTTCCCCTCTGCAGGCCATGGCGAGCGGGGCTCATAGTCCACTTCAGAAACGATCTGGTCCGCGCTGTTGCGCAGGCGCACGGTGGCCCCGTCGTTGGACAGACCGTTCGTTTCCTTCGATCCGTCCGGATAAACGACGACCGCATTGTTCCATGGGCCCAGGGCTGTTTTGCCAAAATAGCTGGTCATGGTCGCCGGGTCCTCGGCCACGAGAAGGTAAGCGCCCGCCGCCATCGTCGTTCCCGCGGGAAAGACATAGTCCACGCCTCCGCTGATCCGCCAGCCGCTGAGATCGACTCCCGCCGTCCCGGCGTTGTAGAGTTCGATAAACGAATTGAGCATCGTATTGTCAGCGCTGTTGTAGTGGATTTCGTTAATCACCACACTGCGCTGCTTCGGTGCGACATTGAGGATGAAGCTCGCCTCCACAAACAATC
This sequence comes from Verrucomicrobiales bacterium, assembly GCA_036262875.1. Taxonomy (GTDB): domain Bacteria; phylum Verrucomicrobiota; class Verrucomicrobiia; order Verrucomicrobiales; family V1-33; genus V1-33. Next base: position 1,168 of record DATAIE010000928.1, on the reverse strand, counting down.
CCGCCGTATCCGTGGAACGGATGCGAATGCGCTGCGCCGTTCCGGTGAGCGCGGCAAAAGAGGTGGCGGCGCGCAACTGGTGGCCCGAAATACTGAAGTTCGCGTTCTCATCGCTTCCCGCTCCGCTCACGAGCGTAAACGTGTGCGCTTCACCGGCATTGGGATCAGCGCTGGAAATATTGGAAAGAAAATCGCCCGCCACGTTGGTGGGCTGGATGGTCAAATCGTCAAGAACCACCGAAGTGGGCGGGATGGGAGGCGTCAAAATATTTAGCCGCACGAAGACGGGTGCCGAATCGTATTTCCCGTCGTTCACCTTGAAGGTGAATGAATCCGTGCCGTACTGGCCTGCGGTGGCCGTATAAGTGCGCGCGGAGCCGGTGCCCGCGCTCACGGAGCCCTTGGCGGGCGGAGTGACGATGGAATACGTCAGGGTGCCTCCATTCGGATCGGTGCCCGCGAGAGTGATGCCCAGCGGTGTGCCGCTCTGCACGGTGAGGCCGGTTTGCCCTGTCGCAGTGGGAATCCCGGGGTCCGCCGCCACGCTCGCCGTAGCGGTTTTGGTCACGTTGTTGCCTCCGGTTTCGATCGCCCGCAGGGTAAAAGTGACGGTCTGCGCCGTTCCAGCGAGGTCCGGCACGACGGTATTGAACGTGCCCGAAACCGCCGAGCCGGAACTCAAGGTAGTGGCGCCATTCTTGATCTCGTAACTGAACGTCCCGGTGACACTGGAGGTATTCACCGTCCACCCAAGCTGAAGGCCTTCGCCTTCGTAAGCATTCGTCTTGTTGCAGGTGAAGGCCGTAATCTGAGGCCCTGCCCCGCTGGCCAGTGACTGAACTTCCGCGGCGCTGAGGGCGTTGTTGTAGATGTAGACTTCGTCCAGCGTTCCACTGAAATACTCCGCGTTGTAAGTAAGCCCGATGCGGAAGTTGGCCGCGGTGGCACCGTTTGCACCTGGCGTATCGGACTGGACCTGCACGCCATCGAGATAAATTTTGCGGGTCGTCCCGTCGTAGGTGGTGGCGACATGGTGCCAGTTCCCATCGAGGAAATTCGTCGAAAGGTTAATCGCGTCCAGATCAGCCGCCCACCAGTAGTGACGGAATCCGTTGCCGCTGTCATACAGCCGCAGCGCATTCACCTGGCGGGAGGTGCCATAGTTTCC
>DATAIE010000927.1:0-3349 GCA_036262875.1 Verrucomicrobiales bacterium | reverse complement strand
CCGACAAATGCTCCATGGCCCGCTGCCCGCGCTTCTTTGCGGCGTCCGTGCTGATGTTCAGACGCTGCGCCACTTCTGCGAAAGACCGGGATTCATACCAGTGCAGCAGAATGACGCGCCGTTCCGGCTCCGGCAGATCGTTTACCACTTCATCGAGAAGAGAGGCCCATTCGGAGGCGTGTTCCGCGGGATCCGGCGATTGTGCGGCGAGATGTTTCATACGCAAAGCCCGCCGCCGTTCGCTGCGCTGCATCGCGGCTGATTCCAGGACCGCCGCGCGGTGCAGCCATCCTGCCAGTCCGCCGCCTCCGTGAAGTCCGGACGCCTTTTTGGCCAGGGCGGTAAAAACATTCTGCGTCACTTCCTCCGCTTCCTCTTCGGTTTCCAGCCGCCGTCGTGCGATTCCGAGCACCAGTCCGGCATGGCGGTGCACCAGTTGTTGAAAGGCGGCCTCGTCGCGTTTTCGCACCCACGCGGACAGAAGTTTTTCGTCAGATTCACTGCTTGCGGACATGGGAGTGGTCTTTTCTCTAAACCTGCCGTGTCTCCCAAAAGAGTGACAGCGATTTCCATTTTCCGGCCCCGCTGCGGGAGAAGAGCCTTTGCCGCGACCAGCAGTTGCGCAGTGGACGGGGGGCTTTATATCTCCCGCGCCCCGGCCCCCCAAGTTCGCCTGGCGCGCACACTCTTCATGCACCACCGGGACGACGATACTCTGCTTCAACAATCACGCCGCTGCATCCGAGGCTGGGCCGCGGCGGACCTCGCCATCGCTCTAATTGAGAAGGGGGGCTCGGACCGCTGTTATTACCGGGTCACCGCCCGTGGTGACTGTACGGGACCGGAGACGGTCATCGTGATGTCCTACACGGATCGCCGCCCGGACAACGCCAGTTTTTTTCCGGCGACCGCGGTGCTGGAACTTTCCGGAGCGCGGGCACCGCGGATCTTCCATCACGACGAACCCCAAAAGCTGGCGTGGATCGAGGACCTCGGAGAGCAGGACCTTTGGGAATACCGCCTGGACGACGAGAACCGGCTGGCGCTCTATCGCAGTGCTCTGCGGCAGGTGGTGTGTCTGCACCGGATGAAGTGGGAGGAAATTCCCGGGCATCTGCTGGGCGGCATGCAGCCTCCGTTCGATGAAAAACTCTACGGATGGGAGCAGGACTACTTCTTCGAGCAGTTCGCCGCGCGGTTTTCGGCGGCGGATGAAACGCGGCTCGCGCAGATCCGGGCACAGCGGGACTTTGCGGAACTTCGCGAGACTCTCGCCTCTCTGCCGCGATCGCCGGTGCACCGGGATTTTCAGTCGCAAAATGTCATTATCCGCGAAGGCAGGGCATGGATGATCGATTATCAGGGCCTGCGCCAGGGCCGGCCGGAGTATGATTTGGCTTCCCTGCTCTACGATCCCTACGTGGCGCTAAGCGCAGAGGAGCGGACGATCCTGGGAGACTATTATTTCGAACTCAGGCGCGGAGATGGCCCGGAATGCACGCCGGAAATTCTGGCCATGTGCGCCTGTCAGCGGTTGATGCAGGCGCTTGGCGCCTATGGAAAACTGGGTGCCGGCGATGGAAAAATCATGTTCCTCCGGCACATCGCACCGGCAGTGGAAAATCTGCGCAGTGTGTTGCATGCTTCCGGTCTATTGCCTGACTTGCTCGAAGTGCTCATCCTGAGGGAGGAAGCGCTGAGAGGAGCGGGCGGCACAGATACCCTATGAGCGTCCGGAATTCACTCCTGGTCCTGCTGTTTGGCGGCACTCTCGGGGTGTTCTGTCTCCGGGAGCAGCAGCGGGGCACGCTCGAAGGATTTGACCGTGTGCACCGGGAATTTTTGAAGGCGAACCCGGCCACCGGTGGGCAGGCCACCTCGACGGAGGACCCGGCGGTGGTCTTTGCTCGGGTGGATGACGTGGATCAGGCAAAGCACGTCTTCCGGGACTGGCCGCTGGACGACGACGACTGGCAGATCGTCCTGCAAAATCTGCCTGCCTATACCCCCAAAGCGGTCGCTCTTTCGGTGCCGTTTCGTTTCGACAAGGCCGGTGCCGGCATGGAGTCGGCGGCGTCCAGTGTCCAGGGGCTTTCCGTCGCCGCGGAGGCCTCGACATCCGCCGGGGACGGTCCGCAGACGCTTCCCGCCGGAGTGCCGGAACTGAAGGTTACTGGCTCGTCCGCCCGCATTCCGGAATTCAAATCGATCAAAGCACCGGTGATTCCCGCCGGCGGGGCACCCGCCGAGATCGATCTCGCACCGCGGCAGCAGAAAATCACGGTGGAGGGAGACTGGTGCCGCGTTCCCCTGCTGGCCCGGCTGGGAGAAAAGGTGGTGCCTTCCCTCGCTCTGCGGGCGCTGCTGGAGTGGGAGAAAGTGTCCGCCAAAGACGTCACCGTGCAGTTGGGCGTGGCGATTTCCTTCAACAAACGGCGCATCCCCATCGATGAAGGGGGATTTTTCCGTTACTTTCTGTCGCTGGCCCCCGAGGTGCCGGCGGTGAACGCGGATGACTTCGTGCTTCCGCGGGAACAAACGCTCAATGAACTGCCTTCGGATGATCCCCGGCGGCGGGCCCTGACCGGGCTCAAATCCAGTCTTCTGTGGTTTGGGCAGGACGATGTGAAGTCCCGGATTCTGAAGCTGCCCAACGGGACGCCGGTTTCCGCCGCGGAACTCACTGTCCGTGCGATCGCCGCTATTCAGACCGACAGCTACATGCGCCCCCTGCTGCCTGATCTGCAATGGATTCCGGCGGCATCGACGCTGCTGTTTTGTTTGTGGCTTACCAACTGGCGGAAATCGAGGCTCTGGCCCGGTGCGTTCTTTGCGGCAGTGGCCCTCGTGGGGGTAAGTCTCTACTTTTACCGGAGGGATCATCAATGGATGCCTCTTGTGCCATCGCTGGCGGTGCTCGGCGCGACGGTGCTCCTTTCCTTTTTGCTGCCCTCGCGGGGCTGGCGGGAGGCTGCCGAGACGGAGACTGCGGACACCCGCAAAACGAAGACCCGGCCTCTTGAACCCGGTGTCCCGCCAAAGCAAAGCCCCGGCTCGCGCAGCGGGACGAAGACAAAATCCAAGCTGGTGCCCCCGGCACGGCCGCCGCTGGCGGTGCCGCCCCAGCTTCCCCCGAAGACGGAACTGCCTCCGCCGGTCGAGCCCACCGTGGCGGTACCGGATCCGTGGGAGGAAGCCTTCAGCCGTCCGGTGAAGAATGCCCATCAGGAAAAGAAGGGAAAGAAAAAGAAACACCGGTAGCCGGGCTCCGGCTTCCTCCCATGAATCCGAGCCGCCCGCCCACTTTCAGGCCTCCTGTCAGCCGCGACCGCCTGACAAAAGAGCAGCG
>DATAIE010000926.1:0-2232 GCA_036262875.1 Verrucomicrobiales bacterium | reverse complement strand
CGGATATCGGCATGGCGGGTGTCCGGGATGAGTGGGCCAGGCCCGAAAAAGCCCACCTGCACACCCAGCTTTCGCAGAATGGTGCTGGTGCTGCGGGCGACACGGCTGTGGAGGACGTCGCCGACGATCACCACGCGCCGTCCGGCGAGGTCGCCGCAGACTTCCTTCATCGTGAAGGCATCCAGCAGTCCCTGCGTGGGGTGAGCGTGATTGCCGTCGCCCGCATTGATAATGCTCGCCGCCGAGTGGCGGGCGATCAGGTTGGGCACCCCTGAGGAAGCGTGGCGGACGATGATGTAGTCCACCTGCATGGCCTGGAGGGTGTCGATGGTATCGATAATCGTTTCACCTTTGACCACGCTGGAGGTGGAAACCGTGAAGTTCGTCACGTCTGCGCTGAGGCGCTTGGCGGCGATTTCAAACGACGAGCGCGTGCGCGTGCTGGGCTCGTAAAAAAGGGTCAGGACGTGGCGTCCCCGCAGCGGAGGGACCTTTTTGACCGACCGCCGGATGAGGTCCTTGAAGGGCCTGGAGTTTGCCAGCACGAGTTCGATCTCCTCATTGGTGAGGGATTCGATATCCAGAAGGTCTTTGCGTGGCTTCATGCGGGTGCACCGGTGACGGGGTCGCGTTTACTCTTCACCAGAAAGAGACCATCCTGTCCATCCTCTTCGCGGAGCAGAACGCGCAGATACTCCTCCGGGCCGGTGACGCGCACCATGCCGCAGTAGTCCGGCTGGATGGGAAGCTCCCGGTGGCCGCGGTCGACGAGACAGGCGAGCTCGATTTTCGACGGCCTTCCGAAATCGATGAGTGCATCCATGGCCGCGCGGATCGTGCGTCCGGTGTAGAGCACGTCATCGACGAGCACCGCGAGAACCCCGTTAAGGTTGAACGGAATCTCCGACGTACCGAGCACGGAGGCGATTTCCACATTCTCAGGGTCATCGCGGTAGAGCGTGATATCCAGCGATCCCGCGCGTACATCCGGGCGCTCGGTTTCGAGCACTTTTGCCAGGCGGCGCGCAAGAGGCACCCCGCGCTTGTGGATGCCGATGAGCACGAATGGATCGCGGGGATGATTCTCCAGAATTTGATATGCCAGCCGGTGGATTTTGGTGTCCACCTCGCGGGCGCTGAGGAGTTGCTGACCGGGAATGTCCATTTCGTTCTGCCGAAAAGTCAAAACCCCGCCTTTGCGAACCATGCAACAGAGAAGGCGGGCGATTTTAGCCTGAGCCGCAGCAATCACGACTTCCGCAACCGGCCCGGGGATTTTAGACTGCGGCGGGAAGCGTTAGCTTCCCGCCGCAGTCCAAAATCAGCGGTCAGCTCACTCAAAGTGCATCACTGCGATATCCGAGCGGCGCTGCACACCGTCAAAGTGGATGAGCGAGGCCGCGGCGTTAGCCTTTTCGCGGGCTTCTTCGCGTGTAGCGGCCTGTGCGACGACGGCGAGCACACGGCCTCCGTAGGTTTCGAATTCGCCTTCCGCATTCTGTTTGGTGCCGCAGTGATAGACATGCGCGCCCTCCACCGCCTCAAGGCCGCGGATCACATCGCCGCTCCGGCTGGTCGCGGGATAGCCGGCGCTGGCCAGGATGATGCACACGCTCCAGCCGTCTTTGAAGGAGAGCAGTTCCGGACGCAGGTGTCCGCCGGCGGCGGCGAAAACATACCCCGCAAAATCGCCGCCAAAGAGGGGCATCACCGCCTCGCACTCCGGATCCCCGAAACGGCAGTTATACTCGATCACCTTCGGGCCGTCCGGCGTGAGCATGAGCCCAAAATAGAGGAAGCCGCGATACTTCAGCCCGTCTTTCTGCAATCCCGCCACGGTGGGTTGAATGATGCGCTGCTCGATTTCGGCGAGCACTTCCGGTGAAACGATGTCGCGCCCGGCCACCGCTCCCATGCCGCCTGTGTTAGGGCCTTCATCGTTGTCGCGAATGCGTTTGTAGTCGCGCGCCGGGGTCAGGAGGTGCCAGGAGCCGTCCACGATACTGCAAAAGATGCTCAACTCCGGCCCGGTGAGACATTCCTCCACGACCATGCGGCCAGGGCCGAAGGCGCGGTCCACGAACACCGTGTGCAGAAATTCCTCCACCATTTGCGGAGTGGTGCAGACGGCAACGCCCTTGCCCGCCGCCAGGCCGTCGAACTTGAGAACCACGGGCACTTTCCCCGTGGCTGCCTGCGCATCTCCCAGGGTTTCCGCCACGGCAAAGCCGG
>DATAIE010000925.1:0-7610 GCA_036262875.1 Verrucomicrobiales bacterium | reverse complement strand
AGCCTTGCCAACGCGGCTATGTCGAAAGCCCGCATTCGCTCCTCGTGAACTTTTACCGATACAACCTGGGAGTGATCTAAAGTCGGTATTTTTTGCGGAGCCAGCCGCAGGGTCGAGGATGAGTGACCTGCGCAGGCGCTGTTGAAGATGCGTCTGATTTCCAATATGTCACCGCAAGCCAGTAAGAATATCGCGCCACCCGTTGAGCATAAATCCTGCCGCGAGAAACAGGAGCGATCCTAGGTATCTCTACACTTCCTCCGGCGGCGGGGAGCAACAGATGCGGAAGGAGGCAGCGCAAAGAGCGGTAGGGCGCCTGCCTTAGTAAAGAGTTTTTGTTCCCGTTAGAGAACTTGGAAGTGTGGGGAGGACAGCATGTCCGCGATCCTCTTCCCACTCCCCCCGGGACATTCCGGTTGCAATCCGCGAACAGGGAGTGGAAACAGGACCGCGACCATCCTCTCCCTTTCAGAATATGAACAAGCCCGCCGCTTTCGGCCTCCTCGCTCTCGTCCTCGGTTTTAACATCGGCTGTGAACAACAGTCCTACGAAGAGACGCGGATGTTCAACCAGTCCTCCCACGCCACAGGCGGGCACGGTCATGGCCACGGGGCAAAGCATGACGCGGCCAAGCCTGAGGAAGGTCAACCGGCGCCCGCGGGACACAAGGAGTAGTCCCTCCGATTTCTTCCGGAATCGCATCTTGATTTTCATTCCGCGGCAGGGTAAAGGAATCCCCTAGTCCGCGGGATTTATTCGTACGGCCAGAAATCCAACGGCAATCCATCAGTCCCTTCTGCACCACCCATGAAATTATCCCACTTTGCGCTCGCCGGTCTTTTTCTCCTTCTGGGAGCAGGAATTTACCTCACCATGAAGACCGAGATGGACGGTCAGGTGGAACAGTTGAAAGCCGAAAACGAGCGGAAGTTCGAACAATACGAGAAGACTCAAAAAGAGCAGGCGGCGCTCCTCGCGAAGAGCCAGGCGGCCAGTGAGAAGGCCCTCGCTCTGGCTCCTACTCCGGAGCCTCCGAAGGCGCCCCCCGTTAATCCCAAAGCGGTCAATCCCAAAGCGGTCAAGCCGAAGGCCTCGTCGGTGATCGAAGACGAACCGGAGATCGCCAGTGTGCCGAAAAAGGTGATCAAAGCCGTCGCCCCGGAAGTGGCGGATGCCCCTCCTCCCAGCGGTCTCCTTCCCGCCCCGGCGGCTCCCGTGGTGGATGAGGAAAAGATCCTCGAAAAAGAGCGTGATGTGATCAACAGCACGGGCATCAACGACGACCGCACCAACCTCGAAAACTCGGTCATTGCCGGCGCTCAACCCTCGGAAGAGGGAGCAGCGGAGGGAGACAAACTCACCAAAACCCAGGCCCTCGTGATGGCTCAGCCCCCCATTGCCCGGGTGAAGGAAACCACGAAGGAGATGGATTCGTTTGTAGTCCTCGACCGCGGCTCGAATTCCAATCTCGCCAAGGGAGACAAATTCTCCGTTCGCCGCGGCACCTTCATTCTCGGCAAGATCGTCATCGGCGAAACGGTGCATCCTACTGAGTGCGTTGCCGACATCGTGAAACTGAACGACGGCGCATCGCTCAAGAAGGGTGACGAAATCATCAAGTGGGACCGGTAATCCGCCCCGCATGAAGCCGGCGGATCCGGTCATCAGGGAACGCGAAGAGGCTTGGATCGGCGATGCCGTGCTCAGTCTCTTTGCGCGGCGGTGGATTCTGGAGCACACCGGCAGGATGGACGCGGCCATGTTTACCGCGATGACGTCCAATCAGTTCCTCAGCACGATCGGCAATCCCACACGCATGGAGAGCCGTATCGGTGTTCGTTACCGGGACGACGGGCTGGAGGCTGCCTTCGCCTTCATCGAGCAGGAACTGCTGCCCAAATTCCTCGCTCAGGAGAAAAACCGGAAACCGCACTTCACAAAGTAAAATTGCCATTTGACAGGTGGCAGCCTGGGAATACCATCGGCCCCTCCCAGCCCCCGGTTCGTTCTGGACCGCCCTGATTTTCAACCAAATATGAAAACCATCTCCGCAAAAGCTGAAGACATTCAGCGCAAATGGTATCTGATCGATGCCAAAGACAGAGTCCTCGGCGACGTCGCCGTGGAAGCCGCCAACATCCTTCGCGGCAAAGGTAAAGTGACCTACACCCCGCACATCGACAACGGCGACCACGTCGTCGTGATCAACGCGGAGAAAGTCGTCCTCACCGGCAAAAAGGAGACCGAGAAAGTCTACCACCGGTTTTCCGGCTTTGTCGGCGGCCACCACAGTGACACCCCCCGCAGCATCCGCGCCCGCCGTCCCGAGCAGCTCGTGCTCCTCGCCGTTCGCGGCATGATCCCCCACAACCGCCTCGGCCGCAAAATTTTGACCAAGCTCCGCGTCTACCGCGGTGAAAAGCACCAGCAGGAAGCTCAGACGCCGGTGGTGCATAACTTCTAATCAACCCCTGACTTTCCCATCCACATGGCTGAAACTGAATACGCCGCTACCGGTCGCCGCAAGACCTCCATCGCCCGCGCCCGCCTCACCGCCGGCGAAGGCCACATCACGGTCAACGACCGCGCCTTTGAAGACTACTTCACCACCGTCTCCATGCGCAATGCGGTCCTCGCGCCTCTCCAGGCCACCGGGAACACCACCAAATTCGACATCGCCCTCAGCGCCATCGGCGGCGGACTGAACGGCCAGGCCGGCGCCTCCCGCCTCGCCATCGCCCGCGCCCTCCTCGAAGTCGATCCTAACTTCCGCGCCTCTCTCAAGGGTGGCCGTCACCTCACCCGTGACGCCCGCGCCCGTGAGCGTAAAAAATACGGCCAGCCTGGAGCCCGCAAGCGCTACCAGTTCAGCAAGCGCTAACGGATTCTCTTTTCCTGCTTCCCCAGGCGGAATCCTCCCAAATCCCGAAGCGGCATCCGGCAACGGATGCCGCTTTCGTTTTGTGCCTCCCGGTTTGCGGTCAGATTTGTCTTTGCCTGCGCAGCCCGTTGCCCTATTCCGGGACAGCGCTCCGGCTTCTGTCCGGGCACCCGGCAACCCCGCACTACGCAGCAACCAACATCCATGAAATCCACCCGTCGATCATTCCTCAAGAAGACGAGCCTCCTCGCCTTCCCGGTCATCATCCCCGCTTCGGCCCGCGGGGCGGACGGCACCACCGCTCCCTCCAACCGCATCACCCTCGCCGCCATCGGCTGGGGCATGCAGGGTCCTGGCAATACCTCCGCGTTCCTCAGCCTTCCGGACGTGCAGGTCGTCGCGGCCTGTGACCTTGATTCCCGCCACCTGGAGCAGGCGGTGAAGACCATCAACGAGAAGAACGGCAACAAGGATTGCAAAGCCTACAAGGACTACCGCGAACTCCTCGCCCGCAAAGACATCGATTCCGTGATGATCGCCATCCCGGATCACTGGCACGCGCTGGTTTCCATCGAAGCAGTCAAAAACGGCAAGGACGTCTACGGCGAAAAGCCTCTCTCCCGCACCATTCGCGAGCAGCAGGCCATCGTCAAAGCGGTGCAGGACGCCAAGCGCATCTGGCAGATGGGCTCATGGCAGCGGAGCAATGACAACTTCCGCATCGGTGCCGAGATCGTGCGCAACGGCCTCATTGGCAAAGTCTCGGAAGTCCACGTCGGCCTGCCATCCGGCCACTCCGATTTTGCCGGCACCGGCAAGAAAACCCAGGTCACCCCTCCCCCGCCGGAACTGGATTGGGAAATGTGGATCGGCCCGTCGAAAATGGAGGACTACATCGAAGCCCGCGTCCACAAAAACTGGCGCTGGAACTACAACACCGGCGGCGGCCAGTTGCTCGACTGGATCGGCCACCACTGTGACATCGCCCACTGGGGCATGGACTGCGATCAAAAGGGCGGCCCTGTTGAGATCGAAGGAAAAGGCGAATTCCCGCCCAAAGACGCCGTCTGGAACACCGCCACCAAATACCGTGCGGAGGCCACTTATCACAATGGCGTGAAGGTCATCATCGCCGGCGGTCACGGCGATATCCAAAGCGGCACGAAATGGATCGGCGACAAGGGATGGGTCCACGTCGACCGCGGCGTCTTCGAAACCAGTAATCCGGATTTTATGAAGACCTTCCAGAAACGCGAAGGCGACAAGGTCGTGAACAAGACCACGCACAAAGAACTGCCGGACGACCTGCGCAAAATCCAGCTCCCCAGGAGCCCGCGCGGCCACCAGGGGGACTTCATCGACTGCGTGAAATCCCGCAAGCCTACCCTCTGCCCGGTGGAAACCGGCCACCACAGTTCCATCCCCGGCCATCTCGCGCTCATCTCGATGATCACCGGCCGCAAGCTCAAGTGGGACCCGGACAAACAGGAGATCATCGGTGATGCGGATGCCGCCAAACTCATGGGCCGCGAATACCGCGCCCCCTGGAAGCTTGCCTGATTTCGCGTTTCTCTGAAGCATTCAAGCCCGGACGGTTCATCCTGAACCGCCCGGGCTTTTTTTCGCCGTCGCTGCGAAAGAAACATTCACAATCCCTGCGGCTTCACCGTACTTTCCCGCCCGATCCTCTCTGTAGGCCGTGCCTGTGTTTGATCGGAATCCCACCCGCGCCCGGTGGTCACAGTCGCATCCCCCGAATTGAGAGAAGGACTTCTGTCCGATTCGACGGTGGTGTCACAACCCGCCAGCACCGTTGCAAAGAGAGCAGGAACTAAAATCCGGACGTTTACCGTTTTCATAACGCTTGGAGGATGCCTCAATCCCTGCCGGAAGCGTGCCGCGGGCGGCTCTTTCTGATTTCCACCCACGCGGGGGCATGATCGCTGGCATGGGGCTTTCCGCGCACCCACTTATCCACGCCGGCGCTCTTCGGTTTGAGCCTTGGACCCAGTAACAAGTGGTCGATTCGCAATCCGGCATTCCGGCTCCAGTGATTCCTGAAGTAATCCCAAAAGGTATAAATTCGCTCCTTTGGGTGCAGGTCCCGCAGGGCATCCTTCCAGCCCTGTGCGAGCAGCTTTGTATAGGCATCCTGACACTTCGGATGGAAAAGGGCATCTCCCTGCCAGGAGGCCGGGCTGTAAACGTCAAAATCCGTCGGAATGATGTTGAAGTCCCCCGCCAGCACTACCGGATGCCCGTGCGCCAGGAGGCTTCTGGCGTGCTTCCTCAATCGCTGCAGCCACTTCAGTTTGTATTCAAATTTCGGCCCCGGCTGCGGATTTCCGTTGGGTGCATACAGGCATCCCACAATGACACCATTCACCGCCGCCTCCAGATAGCGGCTCTGATCATCCTCCCGACCGCCCGGCAGCCCCCGCCGGATTTCCACCGGCTTCGCTCCCGCGGCCAGAATGGCGACGCCGTTCCATGCTTTTTGTCCATGCCAGATCGATCCATAACCCGCATCCTGCAACACTCCTTCCGGAAACGCGCGGTCCTCTGTCTTTAATTCCTGAAGGCAAACCACGTCGGGAGCCGATTCCTTCAACCACTCAACGACTTGCGCCAGACGGCCGTTCACTCCATTCACGTTGAAGGTCGCAATTTTCATTAGGCGTAATTACAATGCAGTAATGTTGCCTTCGCGCCCTGGAACGCCCCGTGCAGGGTCGATCCCATGAACGCAAACGCCGGTTCGATTGTCGATGACGAAAAACCTGAAGATCAGCCTCCTACCATGGTCGAGATAGGTGCGGGGGTCATCGGCTCCGCTGTGGAGGGAGCCGCTGGGGGTCCACTCTGCACTCTGATGGGGGCGGCCACGGGTCTCGCCGCCGGCCTGGGGGCCGCGGGAGCCGCACGGCACCGTCACCCGAAAGAGCATGAACGCTCCAATTTAAATCCGGAGGACTTTCCCTCGGGTGACGATGAGGACCGGGAAGGCTTTCAGGGACCGGACAAACGCGGATAAATTGAACCACCAGCGTCTATGCTGCGGCGCGGAACGATACGGATCGGGATCTCGGGATGGCGCTACCCGCCGTGGAGAGGAATCTTTTATCCCAAAGGGCTCGCCCAGGCAAAAGAGCTCGCCTACGCCTCCGCCGCCTTTCCGACCATCGAACTCAATGGATCGTTCTACTCGCTGCAAACGCCTCAGAGCTACCAGCGGTGGTATGATGATACCCCGGATGATTTTGTCTTCGCCATTAAGGGAGGGCGTTACATCACCCATTTGCGGCGGCTCGTGGACATTGAAGTCCCGCTCGCCAATTTCTTCGCCTCCGGCGTTTTCCATCTGAAGGAAAAGATCGGTCCCTTTCTCTGGCAGTTCCCGCCGCACTTCCGCTACGACGAAGCGAAATTCGAATCCTTCTTCAACCTCCTGCCTTTCGATCTTGAAAGCGCCGCCCGCCTGGCGAGGCAGCGGGACGACCGCATGACCGGCCGTTCGGCGCTGAAATTCGACACGAACCGCCAATTGCGTCACGCCGTGGAGATCAGACACGAAAGTTTCCGGACAGAAGCATTCGTGAACCAGTTGCGCCGTCACGGCATTTCTCTCGTCTTTGCCGACACGGCGGGCAAGTGGCCCTATTTCGAAGACCTTACAGCGGACTTCGTTTATCTGCGGCTTCATGGCGATGCCGAGTTGTATGTCAGTGGCTATAGCCCCGATGCGCTGACCCGCTGGGCAAACCGCATCGAACAGTGGGCATCCGGCAAACAACCGGAGGATGCCGTCCTCGTTACGAATCGCGCCGCTGCCAAATCTGTGAAACGCGACATCTACTGTTACTTCGACAATGATGTGAAAGTGCGTGCGCCGGCGGACGCCATGGACCTCACGCGCCGTCTTGGGCTGGAGGTGCCCGCGATCGTCGCGGCTGCCGGTATGGAGGGAGGTTCGCTGGATCCCGCCATACTGGCGCAGTTGCCGTTTGAAGCCGCTCCTCTGGGAACCCGCTGGCAGTTTAAAAAGACTAAAAAGGTTTCTTCGAGCCAGCGCCGTGCGCGGACGAAAGCGTGAGTTCCACACGACATCATCGAAGAATTCCACTGGCACGGCGAGTGCAAAGAGTCGGGGCTCAACCTTTATATCTTTATGCAACTCGAAACACTTCGCGACCTTCTCATTCATGAGCTCAAAGACCTTTACAGCGCTGAAAAGCAACTGGTCAAAGCACTTCCTAAAGTGGCCAAAGCCGCCACGAACGAGGACCTGAAAGCCGGCATTGAACAGCATCTGGAGGAAACAAAAGAACATGTAAACCGGCTGGAGCAGATCTTCGAACAGCTCGGAACTTCGAGCCGCGGTCCGAAATGCAAAGGCATGGAAGGCTTGATCGAAGAGAGCGCGACGCTCATCGAGGATGAGCCCGACCCTGAGGTTCTGGACGCCGGGCTTATCTGCGGCTCTCAGAAAATCGAGCATTATGAAATTGCGGGCTACGGATGTGCCCGCGCTTTTGCCGAACTGCTCGGCGAAGAGGATATCATGGAAACGCTTCAACAGACGCTGGATGAGGAAAAGGCGACGGACGAAAAACTGACTGATCTCGCATTGAGCGCGGTCAACGTATCCGCGGCTGAAGGCGACAGTGAGGAAGAAGAGGAGGCACCCTCCAGCAAAAGCAATGGCGGGAGGACTGGAGGCAAAGCGGC
>DATAIE010000924.1:0-3296 GCA_036262875.1 Verrucomicrobiales bacterium | reverse complement strand
TGATGATGGGTGAAACCGGGAAGTGAATTCGGTGAGGACGGGGCGAGTCTTACACAATCACCGCCCCCGCGCAGAAAAAATCTTCAGGGGGTAACAAAAAAGCCCCGGGGGGAAATCCGGGGCCTTTCAGTGAAAATTCCTGACGGAACGGTGCCTGGTTACGGAACGAAGCGGAACTTCTGGTTCTTCTTCTTCGCTGCGCTGCGGGCTTTGCGCTTGGTGCGCTCGGTGGGGGTTTCGTGCTGACGGCGGCGGCGAAACTCTTCCAGAGTTCCTTCGGTCTCGATCTTACTCTTCAGGCGCTTGAGGGCGCGATCAATCGGCTCTCCTTTTTTGACTTGGATTTCGGGCATGGGCAGGTGTGCGGTTGGTGCCAGTGAGGGCACCGGCGAATTAAGTGGGGTGGCACCCTATTTCTGCCCGTGCGGATTGTCAAATGAAGGGAGATGCCCGAAAAACCGGACCGCTGAGCCTCAGGCTCCGCGTTTTTTCAGTTCCTCCAGGATTTCCGTCAGCAGTTTTTCGGTGGGAGTGGGTCCAGGAGGAGGGGCGGCTGCCGCAGCGTCTCTGGACCTCATCATGCCAAGCATCCGGTTCACCGGTTTGACGATCACGAAAAAGACGACCGCCGCCGTAATCAGGAAACTGACGATCGCTCCGATGATGATGCCGATGTCGAGTTCCCCTTTCGGAAGAGGGATGGAGAGTTTCGGGTTTGGCCCCCCGCCGGCCAGTGCGAGGATGGGTTCGACGATTCCCTTGGTGAAGGCCGTCACGATACCCGTGAAGGCCGCTCCAATGATGACCCCGGTGGAAAGGTCGATCACGTTTCCTTTGAGGATGAACTTCTTGAATTCGTCAATCATAGCAGTGGGTATTTGAGTTTGGGATCGGGCGCATCCCCGCCGCGGATGTAACAGGAAAGAGTTCCGGAGACAAGTCCTGCGGCCCGCTCCGCCGGGTAACTATTTTTGGGGGCCGCAGGACCGTCATTTCCTCAGGCAAAGGAAGCGGGACGATATAAGGTTGAGCGCAGTGTTCCGGTTTCTGATTACCCTTACTTCTCTCATCCTGTCTGCTTCCGCCGGCTCCGGAGCCGGGCCGGAGGTCGTCATTGAGAAGGCGTTGGTGGACGGGGTCGAGCAGCCGTTCGAAGGAGGGCTGCGCGTGCCGACAGGCCGGCATCGCCTGGATTTTCTGGTGGCCCTGGTTTCCGCGGATGACGCGGCCATGATGAGGATGCGCAGTTGCCTCGAAGGATTCGACAATGACTGGCGCGATGCCATGGACGCGATGGCGCTGGAGGCACAGTTTTTCGATGCCTCCGGGTCTGTCATTACCGGGCAGCGGTTTTCGTTCGGTTTGCAGACGGCCGGCTTTGACGAAGAGAACTGGGCAAGAACGCCGCTCATGGTCCAGCGCGAGCCTCTCCTCGTACCGGCGGGGAGCCGGTCTCTGCGGCTTACGTTTACCTCCGGGCCTCCCTCCACGACTGGGCGCGCGGCGATCGACAATATCACGGTGAACCTCCCGGGAGGCGGCCTGCGCCTGAGCGAGGACCTCTTGAAGAACTCTGAATTTGACCGGTTCATCGACAGAGGAGGGATTCCCTTTGGGGTTCCTGAACAATGGCGGCGGGGAGGTTCCACCCCCTACATCGCTCAGGTGGCAGGTACCGCCCGCCAGCTCCCGGCGATGCATCTTCCCGCGGCGAAACCACCGGGGCTGGTCCTTGTGGACAACGATCCGGAAGGCTTTGGAGAGTGGATCACCGACATCAAACTGGACGAAAAAGTGGTTCCCGCCGGGACGGCGCTTTCTCTTTCCTGGCTGGGTGCGTGGCGGGTGAAGCCGGGGAAACAGCGCCTTGTCACCTACCATGGAGTCGGTCCCGGGGAGTATCAGTTGCGGGTGGCCGCCGTTGGGCAGGAACGCGAAACCTGGGTGGGGACCTCCACGATGCTCTCGGTGACCGTACAGCCGCCGCTTTCCGAGCGCCTTTGGTTTTGGCCGGCGGTCGCAGGAGGCGTGGTCGCCCTGGCGGGCTGCGCGGGAGCCCTGCTGTGGAGACAAAAGATGCGGCGGAAGCTGGACCGCATCACGGTGCAGCATACGCTGGAGCGGGACCGTGCGCGCATCGCCAGAGACATGCACGATGATCTTGGCACGCGCCTCACACGCATCACCCTTCTTTCCGCCCTGGCGAAACGGGAGGGGGATGCAGGGAACACGGGGGCCGCGATGAAACACGTGGATCAATTGTCAGAAATGGCGCACGAAGTCGTGAAGGCCATCGACGAAATCGTCTGGGCGGTGGACCCGCGGCACGATTCCCTGAAGCACTTTGGCACGCACCTGTGCGGATTTACCGATGAATTTTTCGCCGGCAGCAGTGTGCGGTGTCATATCGATATTCCCTTCGTTCTCCCTCCCGTGCCGCTGGGGGCCGAGGTGCGGCACAATCTCTTCCTCGCGGTGAAAGAGGCGATGAACAACATCCTGAAACATGCCGGTCCCTGTGAAGCCAGGCTCGAATTGAGATTCACGGACGACGAACTCCGCATTCACATCACGGACCACGGGGCCGGTTTCTCCGGGATTCCCGGGTCCGGAAACGGCCTGGCCAACATGGAGCGCCGTCTCCTCGACGTCGGCGGTGAATGCCTCATCACGCCCGGCGATGCCGGCACTCAGGTCTTCCTGCGCTGGCCGGTTCACTGAAGAATGCAGCTGTTTCC
Organism: Verrucomicrobiales bacterium; assembly: GCA_036262875.1. Classification (GTDB taxonomy): domain Bacteria; phylum Verrucomicrobiota; class Verrucomicrobiia; order Verrucomicrobiales; family V1-33; genus V1-33. The sequence goes on along the minus strand of DATAIE010000924.1, from coordinate 558 downwards.
TCTAAACCAACATGACCCTTGTGACCCATACCGTTGCCATTGTCGAAGACGATGAAGTTCTGCGCCAAAGTCTCAAAAGCCTCGTCGATGGCGGAGCGGGATGGCGGCTTACCGGTACATGGCCCAGCGCGGAGGAGGCGCTGCCGGCCCTCGTCCAGGCCCCGCCGGAAGTGGTCCTGATGGACATCAATCTCCCCGGCGCGAGCGGCATCGAATGCGTCAGCAGGCTCAAGCAGCGCTGCCCCCAGGTCCAGGTGCTGATGGTGACCATCTACGACAACAGCGACCAGGTTTTCGCCGCTCTGGCTGCCGGGGCTTCAGGTTATCTGTTAAAGCGCGATATCCCGGGCCGGCTTCTCGAATGTCTGCACGAAGTGCTGGACGGCGGATCGCCCATGAGCAGCCGGATCGCCAGACAGGTGGTGTGTTTCTTTCAGGAGCGCGGACAGGCTAAGCGGGAAACGGACGACCTTACCTCCAGGGAGCAGCAAATCCTCGAGCGTCTCGCCCAGGGGGCTCTCTACAAGGAAATTGCCGGAGAACTCAGCATCGCCCGGG
>DATAIE010000923.1:0-2770 GCA_036262875.1 Verrucomicrobiales bacterium | reverse complement strand
CTGATCCGGCGCACAGGCTACGACCGGCGGGCTCTGCCCCTGTGGACGGCACTGGCGTGGCTGCTCTGTTTCACTGCTTACTTTTGCCTGCCCGGCCCGGCAAACATTCCGGGGGATCTCACGCCGAGAAATGTGAACTTCGTGTTCGGAATGAGTGAGACCGAAGCTCAGACCTTCATGTCCCCGCCGCTGTATTTTGTCTGCTGGCTGGTGGCGCTTCCGCTTGTGGTGTATGTGCCCACGCATTTGCTGCTGCGCCGGTTCGTCTCTCCAGCCGGCCCCAAGCGACCTGACTTTCCCTGTGAATCTATGACCCCATACGAAACGCCCCAAGCCGCGAGCGGCTCCACGCCACAGTCCACTCCGCGTGGTTTCTGGAACCTGATGTTCACCCAGTTTCAGGGGGCATTCAGTGACAACGCGCTGAAGTGGCTGGTCGTCTTTCTCGTTTTCAAGATGGGCTACAGCAAGGACCAGCAGGATTCACTGGTCACCCTCGCGGGAGCGGTGTTTGCGGTGCCTTTTTTGCTGTTCTCCATGTGGGGCGGCTGGCTCTCCGACCGGTTCAGCAAACGGCAGGTGATGATCGGCGTGAAAATGGCGGAGATCGCGATCATGCTTCTCGCGGCCCTGGGCCTGTGGATGAAATCCATGCCTCTTCAAATGACGGCCATCTGCCTCATGGGGCTCCACAGCGCCGTCTTTGCCCCCGCGAAATACGGCATCCTCCCGGAAGTCCTCCCTGCCTCGAGGCTCTCGTGGGGCAACGGCATCCTGGAATTGCTGACGTTCGTCGCCATCATTGCCGGCACTGTGGCCGGCAGTCATCTCGCAGACGGTCTCGGGGACAACCAGGTGTGGTCGGGTCTGCTCCTCGCCGGTCTCGCCGCCGTGGGCTGCCTTACCAGTATCGGCAGTCCCCGCGTGCGCGCCGCCGACCCGGCCAAGCCCTTCGTCTGGAATTTCCCCGCCGAAATCTGGCGGCAGTTGAAAAAAATGAAACTCGACCGCGACCTCTGGCGCGCCAACTGGGGCAACGCCGGCTTCTTCTACATCGCGGCGCTCGTGCAGTTGAACCTGGCGCTTTTCGCCGAACAGGATTTTGGTCTCAAGGCTACGGAGCAGTCATGGCTCCAGGCGGCGCTTTGCCTTGGAATCGGCGGCGGCAGTGCCTTCACCGGTTACTTCTCGCGGGGGCGTATCGCCTACGGGTTTATTCCCATCGGAGCCACGCTCATGACCCTCGCCTCCATCGTGATGGGCTGGCCCGGCATGAACCAGGGAATGTTCACTGCCGCTCTCGCTTTGCTGGGAGTGGGCAGCGGAATGTTTATCGTGCCTGTCGCAGCTGTTCTCCAGCATCGTCCCGCGGCGGACGAAAAAGGAGCCGTGCAGGGTGTGGCCAGTTGGGTTTCCTGGGTGGGCATTCTCGCCGCCTCCCTCACGCTCGAATTGCTCGGAAAGGCTTTCGGCCTCAGCCATGCTCACGTCTTCTGGTTCTGCGGCGTCTGCGCCCTGGGCGCGGGAATGTACGTGGTAAAATCCCGCCCGGGAGTCATCCGTGATTTATTCGCCCGGAGAAGTGAACCCGGACACTGACAAATTGCGGGACACGAACAAGGGCGGATCGAACGCTTTCCGTTCCCGAATCCGGAAAACACCAGGCTTGTCTTTATTTCCGGAACGGATTGTATCGGTGTGCCGGGCGGCAGCCGCCCCACTCTCCTTCCCTGATTTATCCATCCAGTGTCCCGTATATGATGACTAAACTCTCCTTCTTTTGCGGAGCGGCCCTCGCGCTGCTTCCCGTCCCTTCCGTTCTCGCCGGCAGCCCGGCGATGCCTGACAAATCTCCGGCACCTGTTTCTCCGAGCGGCGGCTGGCGGTTTTCCGCCGGTCTCATGCACCGGTCCCTGGGAGGGTTTGACTGGGTCACGGGCACTCAATCGGTGCCTTCCCTTCTCACCATCGGCCCCGGCTCCAATACCGCGGGCATCGACGCGATCGGACCCGCCAACGCCATCGCAAACCGCACCTACACGGACGGCTTCGTCTTCCATGACGCCGGCACGCCCACCAACGGTGATACGTGGAACTGGGGCTACAACAGTGCGGCACAGGTCAGCGGCAACAACATCGTCTTCCACGGCGGCAACGGCACCGCCGCGACCGCCACAGAGGCCAGCAACTACGAATCCGGAGCTTTCTCCACCGACATCGACGGCACCGCTCCCTTCGTGCAACTGGAATGGGTAAAACCGCTCAATGGCTCCGTGAACATCGGCCTCCAGGGCAACTTCAGTTTTCTCAATACCGGCGCGTCGCGCAATCTCTCCACCTTCACGGCGAACAAATCGCGCACGGACTACGCCATCACTTATACGGACACCTACGACCTCATGGGCGGCACCCCGCCGCAGGCACCGTATACCGGCTCGCTGCAGGGACCCGGATTTGTCCTGTCAAACATCCCGCTGAGCCGCGTGGCCTCGCAACTTATGTCGGGCTCGGAAACAGCCAGTGCCTTCAACAGCATCCACGCTGATTTCGACCTGAAGCTGTTCTCCCTGTCCTTCGGTCCCGTGGTTGAATTTCACCGCGGGCCGCTCGCCGTCCAGGCCAGCGCAGGTTTGACCCTGAACGTGGCAGACTGGGACGCTGACCAAAAGGAAACCCTTTTCGTGAGCCGGGACGGAGGCGCCGCCACCGCCCAAAACACCTGGCACGACCAGAGCAGCGGCACAGAATTGAAACCGGGCTTCTTCTTTCA
>DATAIE010000922.1:0-2799 GCA_036262875.1 Verrucomicrobiales bacterium | reverse complement strand
CCTTCATTGCTGTCGGCGCTCAGACGCGGGCGCTTCACCCCCAGGGCCCGGGCTGCCTGAAATACCTCCGCGGTGCGCCGGGCATCGGCTTCGGAATCCTTGCCGTGGGTTTTCAATTTGAAGCATCGAAAACCGCGCTGTTGCACAAAGGCGCGGAAATCACCGGCAAGCGGGTCGGTGCCGCTAACAACGTACCATCCGTCCACCGCCCGCGATGGCTGAGGGAGGAGGAAGTCGTGCACCGCGGCAAGAGCTCCCTTCCCTGGAAAGAGCATGTCGGATTCGCCGTCATCTCCTGCCCCGGAGGCATCGTAGAATCGAAAAGCGGAAAGCCCCAGGGCACGGCCCGCGCCGTCATGCAGCGCGGCATCGAACGGACTCACACAGACAAGACCGGCCAGAAACGGGATCGATCCGTCACCCGTGCTGTCACCAATTCGGCGGTGCATGCTCATTCCCAGTTCGATCGGATGCCGCCGCCCGCTGTTCTGTTCCGCTAACTCACTTGTGGTGCGGAGACAATACTCACGCATCTTTTCGTCCCGTTGCGCGTGAGTGTAAGCCGGGTCCGGCCACGCCCAGAGATCGCTGAGGTAAATGGAACTGCGGCCCGTCGCCTCCCGCCCGCCGGCAAGGACGCGCACCTCGACGGTGGCCTCCGTGATTTCAGTGATGGTGCCGCTGCTGAGTTGGAGCGGTTTTGCGAACGGCTGTTCGCGAAAGGTCACGGCGGCGGAGAGGATTTCACACTTCAGATTCATGAGAGCCACTGATCAAGGTGTTCGCGGACAAAATCGTCATCCGTCAGCCAGGGATAGGCGGCGGCCACCCGCGTCAATTCCTCCGCCTGTCCGGGGGACAGAAATTCGTTCGTATCGAGGCAGCAGACGGAGGGCACCAGTCCCTGCCGGCGGAGCACCTCGAGGATGCCGGGGATGCAGCCGTGAAAGTTGTTCGCCGCATCAAAAACCGCGGCATTGGCATCCGTGAGCGCCGCATTCTTTGTCAGCCAGTCCGTGGAGAGCCGGGGCTGAGTGCGGGCGGCCTTCACGTCCTCCAGCATTTCCACCGCGCGTTTCGTCCACACTCCCCACTGGCCGAGCAGACCGCCGGAAGTCACACGCCCGCCCGGCCACGGGGTCAGAAGATCGGTCAGGATGCTGTCGTCATTTCCGGTGTAGAGCGCGAGATCATGACGCCCGGAATCCGTCACCGCCCGCACTACATCCCATGTTTGATAGCGGTTGAAGGGAGCCATCTTGATAGCGGCCACACCAGGAATCTCCGCGAAGCGCCGCCAGAAATCATAGGAAAACACCCTTCCCCCTACTGCCGGCTGGAGATAAAAACCAACGACGGGAATGACCTCCGATACGATCCGGCAGTGCTCGAGAAATTTGTCCTCCGCAGCCTCCCGCCACGCCCCCGGACTCAGCAGGCCGGCATGATAGCCCAGCGAGACCGCCGTTTCCGCCTCGTCCACCGCCTGATCCGTCTGTCCGCAGAGGCCGGCAATCCGAACAAAACCGGGACCGGCCTCCGCCTGGATCGTTTCCGCAGCAAGGCGCAGGACCGGTTCGAACAATCCGTGCGCCGGACTGCGGATCGCAAATTGTGTTGAATGCACGGCCACCGCCAGTCCTCCGGAACCCGCGTGGATATAATAACGGACCAGAGCTCTCTGGTGCTGCTCCGACCATTTCCGTTCCCCGTCCAGCGCCAGGGGAAGCGCGGGAATGACGAGGCCTTCAAGGAGGCGGGAGCGCAGAGATTGGTCGTTCATGATTTGAGCAGCAGGGCACCTGCTCAGCCGGGGGAGCGGCTTTGCAAGCAGAATGGCACTACGGCGTCGTGCAGTCCCGTCTTTTTGCCGCTCTCAAAATCAGTTTTCCGTTTTCACGCCCGGGCAGGCTGATTAGTGTCCCGGGAATGTCCCGCGACTCCCGATCCCGATCCAAACTCCCCGAGCTTGCCGCCCGGCGGCGGGAGAAGAACAAACGCCTGTCGCGGCGGGAAAAGGCAAAAAAGCTCGCAGCAAAGACGGCCCTGGCGGACCGGCATCCTCTCCTCATCCCGGTGACCCGGCTGTATGCGTGGATCGGATGGTTTTTGCTGCTGCCGGCCTGCGTCATCACCGCCCGAACCCTTTGGGCCATCCTGGGGGACACCATGGGCGGAGCCTTCTGGCGGACTCCGGCGTTCTGGTTCTTCGGCATGGGTTTTGTGATGTGGCTCATTTGGTTCCTTTGGCTGCCCCGCCCGGTGCGTCTCTACGTCTGGGGACATGAAATGACCCACGCACTGTGCGTGCTGCTCTGCGGGGGAAAGGTGAAGGAATTTCGCGTCTCCGGCACCGGGGGGCATGTGATTACCGACCGGAATAACATCCTGATCGCCCTCTCCCCTTACTTTTTTCCGCTTTATACGGTGGTGGGGGTTCTGGCGTTTTTGATCACCGGGCTTTTCGTTGACCTCACCGTGCTGATTCCTCTCCCGTGGGGAGGAGGCGTCCGGCCGCTTTATGGCCTTTTCTATCTTATCGGCATCACCTGGGGGTTCCATCTCACCTTTACGGTCTGGATGATCGCACGGGACCAGCCGGACCTGAAAATCAACGGGACCTCGTTCTCACTGATGGTGATCGTACTGGTCAACCTGCTGGTCATCTCCCTTCTTCTCATTCTGGCAGCCCCCCAGCTCAGCATCCATTCCTGGGGGCACCGGTGGCTCGATTCCGGGTGGCAACTCTTCAGACTTTTCCGAAGCGAATGAATGGGTTTCCTTAAAAACCAAAGGATG
>DATAIE010000921.1:0-4844 GCA_036262875.1 Verrucomicrobiales bacterium | reverse complement strand
GGAGGCGGAAGCTTCCCGGCTTTGCAGCAGTGAACGGGAGGATGGCTTCGAATCCATGCTCACTGTGCGAGACGCCGCCGGAAAGGTGCTCGCTGCCGCCAACAGCCAGCCGCTGCTGCTCATCGATCCGTTTCTCGCACTCACCGCACCGGCGGATGGAGCCTATTTTGTTTCGATCTCCGCAGCCCTGCCTCCGGAGAATAACCGGCGCATCCCCTATCGCCTGCACGCTGGCTCATTCCGCCGCCCCTCCGCGGTATATCCCGCCGGCGGGAATCCCGGCGCAAAACTGGCGGTGCAACTCATCGGCCTGCCGCCGGGAGCGGCAGACAAGGCGGAGGTGAGCCTCCCGGCGAAAGAGGGTGACTTCAATTTCAATGTGGACCCCGGCACTCCCACGCCCAATCCGCTGCGCATCCTCGCGGGTGCCAGCGTGCTGGAGCAGGAGCCTAACAATACACCTGAAACCGCCACTCCGGTGCCTGCGGGTTCTGCCGTCCCGTTTGCGGTGAATGGCATTCTGGAAAAGGCAGGCGACACGGACAGCTTCCGTTTCAGCGCGAAGAAGGGCGAGCGTATGAATGTCCGGCTCTACGGTCAGGCGCTGGGTTCACCCATCGATGCCAGCTTCAGTATCGCCAAAGCGGGTGCAAATTCCAAAGGAGACCGGAGCGATGACAGCAATGACGACGCGCTGGGATTTTTCGACGGGCAAACGACCCGCGAGCGGCTCGACCCGGCCAGCACCTGGACCGCGCCGCAGGATGGCGATTACGTTTTGAATGTGTCCGATGTTCGCGGACAGGGCGGCCCAAACTTCGTTTATCGCGTGGAGTTTACCGCGGTGCGGGACGGTCTGCTCACCTCGCTTCTGCCCGTGGACAATCAGGCAAAACTGGCGCGCAACTCAGTCGCGGTGGGACGCGGCAACCAGGCGGGCGTGGTCATTGCCACGAAACCGCTTCCGGGAGCCAGTCCGGAGGGCGAGTATGAACTCGTGGCGCGCGGTCTGCCTGCGGGTGTCAAAATGATCGCCCCGCGCTTTAAAGCCAGCGAGCGCAAGGTCTCCGTTTTGTTTGAAGCGGCGGCGGACGCTGCTGTGAGCGCCGCCGCAGTGGAACTGCTGGCGCTGCCGGTGGATCAGGAGAAGGCAAAAACAGCCGGGTACGGCTACAATCAATCCGTCCCCCTGGTGACGCTGGGCAACGATCCCGTCTGGCAGGTGATGCTGGACCGGCTCAGCCTGTCCGTCGCGGAGGAAGTGCCCTTTTCCATCACCGCCAAAGCCCCTGCCAGTGCTCTGTCAAAAAATGGTGAGACCACCGTGGAAATTACGCTGCACCGAAGCAGCGGATACACCGGCGATGTCGCCATTCTCCTGGAGCAGCCACCCAGGGGAGTGAACGGTCAGCAGGGTGTGGTGCTCAGCGGCGGGGAAACGAAAGTGAATTTTCGCCTGAGCGGTGAGGGCGGAGTCGCCCCGGGGCAATACGACCTGTCGTTCACGGCCCGGACGCGCAATGGCGACGACCGCACCGGTGCCGGGCGGATGTGGGCCGCCAGCGCGCCCGTATCTCTGGAAGTGAGCGATCCCTGGTTCCGCGTGAAGTTCGCCCGCACCCGCATCGAACGAGGAAAAGCCGGCACCATGTCAGGCACGATCGAGCGCCTGCGCCCGTTCGAGGGGAAAGCGACTGCGGCCCTCATCCGCCTGCCACGCGGTCTCAGTCTGACAGGACCGGTGACGCTGGGAGCCGACGAGAAGGTTTCGTTCCAACTGAAGGCTTCCGAAGACGCGCTGGTCGGCAGCTATAACGGAGTCGCCTGCGAAATCGTCGTGGATAACGGGGGCACCCCACTGAAACAAATCGCCGGTTACGGTGCCCTCCGTGTGGATCCGGCACGCAAGACGGAATGAAATACGAAAGATGAAACCCTTTTTTCCATTCCTCTTTTTGAGCGCTGCATTGCCCGCCGGCGCTGCTCTGAAGGTGTATCCGGACACGATCACTCTGGATTCTCCGGCGGCACGGCAGTGTATCGTAGTGCAACAAAGCCTGCCCGATGGCAGCACGGTGGAACTCACGTCTCAGGCGAAGGTGGAGTTTCCGGAAAACAGCGCTGCTAAATATGATGCCGCCACGGCCAGCATCGTACCGGTTTCAGATGGCGAAGCGACTGCCGTCATTCACGCGGGATGTGAGATGGTGAATGTTCCGGTGAAGGTGACGAATGCCGCCACTCCCCGCCCGCTTTCGTTCCGGCTCGATGTGGAACCCGTCATCATGAGAGCGGGATGTAATACGGGCTCCTGCCACGGATCTGCGCGGGGGCAGGATGGATTCCGTCTTTCCCTTTTTGGATATGATCCCGCCGGAGATTACTTCCGTCTCACGCGTGAATACGTGGGCCGGCGCATCGACCTCCAGTTTCCGGAGCAGTCACTGATGCTGGAAAAGGCCACGGGAGTAGTGACGCATACCGGCGGCGAACTCCTCAAGCCGGACAGCGCCCACTACAAAGTACTGCGTGACTGGATTGCCGGGGGAGCGAAAGACGATCCGGAGGGCACACCGGTCGCCAAAGGCATCCGCGTCCTGCCGGACAAAATCGTGCTGCGCGGCGATCCGAAAACACCTCCCACCCATCGCACCGTGGTTCTCGCGGACTACAGCGACGGTTCCGTTCGCGATATCACGAATCTGGCGCTCTATCTGACCAACAATGAAGGCACGCTCGGGATCGACAAGAGCGGCAAAGTCACCGCCCGGTCCTCCGGCGGTGCGTGGGTCTTTGCGCGGTTTGATAAATTTACGGCGGGCAGTGAAGTCATCGTGTTACCTAACAGTCAGGAATTTACGTGGCCTGAAAAGGTGAAGCCCGCCAACTACATCGATGAGGCGGTATTCGCCCGGCTGCGGCAGTTACAAATTCCTCCGTCGAGTCATGCTGATGACGCCGCGTTTCTTCGCCGTGTGAAGCTCGATCTCACCGCGCTGCCGCCCACCGAGGAGGAACAGAAGGCCTTTGCCGAAGACGGGGCCGCAGACAAACGGGCGAAACTCATCGACCGGCTCGTGGCCTCACCCGAGTTCACGGACCTGTGGACCATGAAGTGGGGCGAAGTCCTCCAGGTGCGGACCAACAATCAAAACAACGCGGACAGCGGACGCCCCAGAAGAGCGGCCTTCCGCTATTATCAGTGGCTGCGCAGCCAGATCGCGGCGAACCGTCCCTTCAATGAACTGGTGGCCGACCTGCTGAGCGGCGAAGGCAGCAACCTGACCAATCCGCCGGCCAACTATTATACGACCGCGTTTGGAAATCCCCGAAAACCGATGGAGCGCGCGGAGGACGCGGCACAGTTGTTCCTCGGCACGCGCATCCAGTGCGCTCAGTGCCACAACCATCCGTTCGACCGGTGGACGATGGATGACTACTACGGCTTCACCGCCTTCTTCAGCGGCATCAGTTCCAAACGGGGAGCGATGCCGACGGAGATTTACATCTTCAATAACAATTCCAAAACCACCGCCGAGCATCCCGTGGACGGGCGTCAGGTGTCTCCGAAATTCCTCGGCGGAGAGGAGCCCGCGCTCGAAGGCCGGGACCCGCGTCAGTTGCTGGCGGCGTGGATGACTTCCCCGGAGAACAAGCGTTTCGCGCGTAATATCGCAAACCGTGCATGGGCACAGTTTTTCGGACGGGGGATCATCGAGCCGGTGGATGACGGACGCATTTCGAATCCGCCAAGCAACGAGGCCCTGCTGGCCGTGCTGGCTGACCGCCTGGTGCAATCGAAATTCGATATCCGCGCACTCGTTCGCGATATCTGCAACAGCACGACCTATCAGCTCAGCAGTACCACGGTGCCTGGGAATGAAAGTGATGACCGCTACTTCAGCCACTCCATGGTGCGCCGGCTCCAGGCGGAGGTGCTCGTGGATACCATCGGTGCGGTGACCGGTGCCCCCGCGACGTTTAACGGCCAGCCGCAGGGAACCCGCGCGGTGCAGATTTTCGACGGCGGGGCCGACCGCGATTATTTTCTGAAGCAGTTCGGAGCCAGCAAACGCGAGACCGTCTGTGCCTGCGAGGTTCGCATGGAGCCCACTCTTACGCAAACGCTCCACCTCATCAACGGCAGCACGACGGACCAGGCGCTCCAAAAGAGCCCGGTGCTCAACGAACTGGTCAACTCCGGCGCAAGTGCGGACGATGGCGTAAAGAAACTCTACCGCCGCGCCCTCGGCCGCGAAGCCACCGGCTACGAGTTGGCCCGCTTCTCCGAGCGCGCCAAACAACAGGATTTACAGGACAAAACGAAGGCCCGCCGGTTTTACGAGGATGTCCTCTGGGCGCTCATCAACTCGACCGAATTCGCATTCAATCATTGAAAATCGATGGTGTATCCGAAAACGCCTGTTTTTATTGGAGAATCGATGATCCCGGAAAGACCACTCAGGCGCGGCCTTAGGATCTGTCTTTTCTCTTCGTGTCTTCCTGCCGTCTTCCTTCTGTCGTCGTTACTCCTTACCACCGGCTGCAGTTCTCCGAATCACCGTCTTGAGGGGCCGATAGGCGACACCTTCGAAGGGTTGGGAATCCCAAAGCCACCGGTCAAAAATGCGGCACACTCTTCCGTAAAACTGCCGAACCGCGCCACTGGACATTCTGCGGCTCGCCGTCAGAAACCATCTTTGGCCAAAGAGGATATTCATCTGCATTTCAAACCCGGCTTCTATAGTATGTTCGATCACGAATCGGACGAGCTCGATAATTTTCTGAGAAAGGCCGGCATCAGCATCAGCTTGTCTCGCGATGATGGCATCAGCGTCGGGAGC
>DATAIE010000920.1:0-2659 GCA_036262875.1 Verrucomicrobiales bacterium | reverse complement strand
TGTCCGCCCCGACAACCCAAGCCTCTTCTCAAACAGAAACTCATTACACCGGGGCGGACAGGATGTCCGCGGTCCGCTTCGGCCTTATCTGTATCCCTCCTTGCGAGCGACTGGGAGCGCCGCCATCCCGGCGGCTCTTTGTTCCTCAACCTCTCCTTTTCCTCTCCCCGGGCGCGCAGCGCTGTGGACTCCGCCCGGACAAGTCCGGCCCCCGCGGAAAACGGTAACAAGTTCCCGCAGTCAACAGCGCTGTGCGCGGGTGGCGGTGCAGGCTTTCTCCGGTTCAACCAGCCGCCGCCGTAATTTCCTCCGCAGGGATCCCCCGGAGGGCGAAAATGCGGAGAATGGTCTCTTCAATGAGGTTGTTCGGGCATGATGCTCCAGCCGTAATTCCTATGGTAACCGGTTCATTGCCAGTCAGTTTGGTCGTATAGCCGGTGCGCTCGGACTTCAGGTGCAGGTCGAAGTGGACGATTTCCTCCAGGTCCTTCAGGCAGGTGGCGTCGCGGATGAAAAACGTGGGCAACTGCTGCTCGGCGATCTCGACGAGGTGGGTGGTGTTGGAACTGTTGTAACCGCCCACGACGAGCATGAGGTCCATGGGAGCCTTCAGCATTTCAAAGAGGGCGTCCTGGCGTTCCTGGGTGGCCCCGCAGATCGTATCGAAGACCGCGAACGACTCGGATGCCTCCGCTCCGTCCCGGTCGGCGACCGCCTTCTGGAGACGGCGCTGGATTTCCTCCGTCTCGCTTTTCAGCATGGTCGTTTGATTGGCGACCCCGATGCGCCGGAGGTGCTTTTCCGGGTCGAATCCGGGACTGTATCCGCCCGCAAAGCGGCTCAGGAATTTCCCGCTGTCCCCGCCGTGGCGGATGAAATCGCAGACGACATCGCAGTCCGCCAGCGTCAGGATGACCAGGTAATGGCCGCCTCCGGCATCGCCGAGGGCGCGGGAGGCCGTAGCGCGGGTTTCCTCGTGGGAAGCCTTTCCGTGAATGATGGAGGTCCGCCCGCTGCGCGCGTATTCCCGCACCCGGCGCCAGACGCTCATGACGTCTCCGCAGGTGGTGTCCACGGTGGCGCAGCCGCGGCTGGCAATGCGCTCCATGACCGCCGTTTCCGCCCCGAACGCGGGCACGATGACGACATCTTCGGGCGAGAGGGAATTCAGTTCCTCGTCGGAGGGGCGGCTGGGCATCGTGCGGATGTCCATGTCGCGCAGTTGCCGGTTTACCTCGGGATTGTGAATGATTTCCCCCAGCAGATAGATGTGCCGGTCTGCAAAGACCTTTCGCGCCGCATAGGCGAGGTCGATCGCGCGCTCCACCCCGTAGCAAAAACCGAACTGCCGGGCGAGTTTGACCGTGGTGTTCCCCACGGTGAGCGTGCCGCCGGCCGCCCGGATGCGCTCCACGATGCCGCTGCGGTAATGGCTCTCCACCTCCGCCTGCACCAGCGGCATCACTTCGGGGGTGCGCACATTGACGCGGCGGGGCTGGGAAACGGCGGGAGGCATCAGACGTCCAGATTGCGCACGTTGAGGGCGTTGTCTTCGATGAACTGGCGGCGCGGCTCCACCACGTCTCCCATGAGGATGGTGAACATGCGGTCCGCCTCGACCATGTTTTCTTCGTTAAACTTCACTTGTAGAAGCTTACGCTTGGCGGGGTCCATGGTCGTCTCATAAAGTTGCTTGGCGTTCATTTCCCCCAGACCCTTGAACCGGTAGATTTCCAGGCCGCGGCGACCGATCTCCAGCACGCGCTCCAGAATTTCCGGCACGGAAAAGAGGGGGTGCTGCCGCCCTTCGTGATCGACGATCTCAAACAGCGGCTTGTCCTGAGCGCTGAAATGCTCCAGCGCCAGCCCTTTCTCGCCGAGCTGGGCGAGCAGCTTGCCGATGGCCCGGGCTTCATGGACATCGTAGAGGCGGGCACGCCGGGAGGGTTTGCCGGCCTCCGTCTTGCTGCTTTCGTCCGCAGGGGCGGCACCGGAGAGCTTTAGATCGGGATTCTCAGCGCTGAAGCTCTGGAGGGCTTCTTCATCAAGGCAATAGACGATCTGTTCCTCGTTGCCGGCACGGATCTTCACCATGTATTCCGGAAGGCGGTGGGTGGCGGCATCGCGGGCGCCGAGGTAATGCTCGAAATTCCCGCCGTTTCGCTGGATGACATCCACGAAGCGGTCGAGCCGGGACAGCAGAGCGAGGATTTCCCGCAGGCGGCTGCTTTCCACGGCGGTTCCGTCGGAGAGGTTTTTCAGGGTCACTTCCTCGGCTCCGAGGTCGATGAGGATGCGGCTCAGTTCGCTGTCGTCCTGAATGTACTCCTCGCGCTTTTTGCGGGTGATGCGGTAGAGCGGAGGCTGGGCGACGTAGACGTAGCCGCGCTTCACGAGCTCCGGCATCTGGCGGCAGAAGAACGTGAGGAGGAGCGTGCGAATGTGCGAGCCGTCCACATCCGCGTCCGTCATGATGACGATCTTGTGGTAGCGGGCCTTGTCGATATTGAAGGTGCCCTCGTCCGAGCCCAGGCCGATCCCCGCGCCGATGGCCGTGATCATGCTTTGGATTTCCTTGTTCTCGAGGACCTTGTCCAGCCGGGCCTTCTCGACGTTGATGATCTTGCCGCGCAGCGGCAGGATCGCCTGGAACTCGCGC
>DATAIE010000919.1:0-2715 GCA_036262875.1 Verrucomicrobiales bacterium | reverse complement strand
ATTCGTGACACTTCTGAAGATTGTAGTTGGGAATGCGGGGGCTCAGATGATGGATGTGGTGGAAGCCGATATTACCGGAAAACCATTGTAACAGCCGGGGAAGCTTGTAGAATGAACTGCCTTGTAAAGCCGCTGTCGTGTAGTCCCATTCGCCGGCTCTCTCCCAGTAAGCGTCCTCGAACTGGTGCTGAACATAAAACAGCCAGATTCCGGAGGCCCCTGCCACCATGGTCACAATCAGCTGCAGGATAAGGTAATGGAGCCACCCGAATATGCTGCTCATCACAATTACCATGCAGAGGATCGCGGCGTTCATCCACCAGATTGACTGGCGTTCGCGGCGCTTCGCTCCCGGCGAGGTGAACCGTTCGCGAAGAAGGAAAAGATAGAGCGGAGCGATGACAAAAAGAACCAGAGGATTGCGCGCCATACGATAGGCAAAGCGGCGCCACCGGGTCGACTCCAAGTACTCCTGAACGGTCATCGTCCATACATCCCCTGTGCCGCGGCGGTCCAGATCCCCCGCCGTGCCGTGGTGCAGACTGTGCTCCCATCGCCAGTGGTAGTAGGGAGTGAATGTGATCATCCCCGAGATAAACCCCACCACGTCATTTGCTCTCCTTGACCGGAAAAAGGAACCATGACCACAATCGTGGAAAAAAATAAAAATCCGGACGACGAAAAGCCCGGCCAGGATGGCGAGCGGCACTGTCAGCCACCAGGAGATTTGCACGGTCCAATACATCAAAACCCACAGCGCCGCGTAAGGGACGAAAGTATTAACGAGTTGCCAGGCAGCCTTCGGAACCGAGGCGATTTGGAACCTGGCAACCAGCGCCTTCCATTCAGCAATGGAGGTTTGCGGGGGTCCCGCAGGAGAGGAAGAGGAGGAATTCATAAGAGGCGATGCGGCACGACATTCGATAGATATGCAGGTTGCGCTCCGCGGATGCGGTACGCACGTTTCCGGCTCTCAGCAAACACGATGGGGGGAACGGGCCGCCGGCGGGTCCGGTGAGGCGCGGTCATCGGGTGGCGGCGAGCCGAAGAGAACTCATGGACGGGGAATGACCCCGGCAGCGAGAGGATGCTCGGCAAAGTTCATTTCCACCAGGGAGAGATGAAACGCGAGCGTTGACTCGGCTCCCTGATTTTCATTGATGCGATCATGATGCAGACCGTCACAGCAGCCTCCGCTGCTGAAGTCATACAGTGACTTGCCGAGATCGTTGCGGCCCAGAAACCATTCAAAGGCGCACCTCGCCTCGCGCAGCCATTCCCCGTCTTCGGTCGCCCGATAGGCATCCAGACACGCCGAGATCATCGCCTGTGCCTCTACGGGTTGCTGGTCGAACTGCGCGCGCGCGCCGTTTCGCTGCAGGAAGCCGTTACTGCCAACCGGACGGAAATGGCCCGTTTCCGATTTCTGAATGCCCGCGAGCCATCGCAGCGATTTCAGTCCGGTCTCCCTCGCGCCGGAGTGGGGCATCCACTCTCCGAAGAGAATCAGCGCCTGACAAATACGCGCATTGTCATAGGTGACACTCTGCTCGAACCACGGCCAGTCCTCGTCCGCTGAATCCTCCCAACGCTGCAGTAGCCGTAACGCGAGCGATTCATAGGCTGCTTTTACCCTCTCGTTGCCAGGGTACCGCCGCAGGTATTCATGGATGCCCAGGATCGTAAATGTCCACGCGCGCGGGGAACGGAAGGAGTCCACCGCAGTGAGTCCTTTTTCAAACAGACTTGCGCAGAGCCGGGCATGACCGGTATTCCGGGCCCGGCCGGCTCCCGTGCCCACCGCCCAGAGTGCCCGGGCATGGCTGTCTTCGCTGCCCTCGTGCTCGAGCCAGGCCCGGCCATGGCTCATAAAATTTCGAAAGCGGCCCGCGCTATGGTTCAAAGCGGCTGTGAGAAAAGCGAGGTAGCTGCTGGCGAGACGCTCCAGATTTTGCGCCCGCGGCCAGCAGCCGGTGTCCTCCAGCAGATTGCAGAGAATGAAAGCCCGGGCGTTGTCATCCGTGCAGTAGCCCTCATGGAAGTTGGGAACGTTAAAGGTCGCGTGCTGAAAAATGCCCGTGCTGTCGGTCATCCGCTCAATGTGGTCGAGCCGCACCGGCGGCAAATCGTACGGCCGGCTCGCCAGTGTCCAATCCGCGAAGGTCGTCCGCGGCGCGGGCTTCTGGCCGGCGCGGGCGTGTTGAAACGATTCCAGATAACGCTGAGCCACCGCGGGCCATATCATTTCCCGCCCTCCCTGCCGGGCTGCCTGACGAATTTGCTCCATCCGGCCCGGATCCTCCAGCAAAGCACACACTTCCCCGGCGATGGACACGTGATCCCGAAACGGCACCAGCACGCCGCGCCCGTCGGCCAGCAACTCCCGCGCATGCCAGTAAGGTGTGGACACGACGGGCTTTCCCGCACCGTAGACATACGCCAGCGTGCCGGAGGTGATCTGCTGTTCGTTAAGATACGGCGTCAAGTAGATGTCCGTAGCTCCGATGAACTCCTTGAGATCATCCTGCGAGACAAAGCGATTGTAGAAGATTACGTGAGCCGTCACTCCCAGGTTCTCCGCCATTCTCTCAAGCCCCAAGCGGTAACTCTCGCCTTCCCGCGCCACCAGATGGGGATGGGTCGCTCCCAAAATCAGGTAGACCACCTCGGGATGCTTCCTGGCGATTTCCGGCAGGGCTTCCAGAACGTGCTCTA
>DATAIE010000918.1:0-7595 GCA_036262875.1 Verrucomicrobiales bacterium | reverse complement strand
TTCCACACCCAGGGAATTCCAACTGCTGCCGCCGGTGAGATTGCTCCCATAGCGCTCCCGCTCGAAGACGACGAAACCTTCCCGCAGCGGTTTGACGTCCGTGCCGATCCGGCCTTCCAGGAATCCATCGCTGCCCGCCGGTGCAGAACGAAGATCCGGCAGCGAGGAGATGAGGCGATGCCGCGCGCTGTCGTCGCCCGCCTCCATGAGCAGTGAAATGCCAATGATCAGCGCCATCAGCCCGATAACGCCGGCGATGCACACGAGGGCTACAAAAAGAGCGCCCGGCTTGCGAAGACTCTCTGTTTCCGTCCGTGGTTCCATGCGTGCGTTCGATGGAAACGGATGATCCGCTTGTCAATCGGACCGAACTATTCACGTCTTCCGGGGAAATCTGCGACGGCACGGAACAAACCGCCTGAAGATTGACGGGATTGTTCCTGCCGTGGCGAAAAGGGGCAAACATCTGATTGCCAGAAGGTCAGGCCGGATGACTTTATCCGGGATGGGACGCAAGCTGGACATCGCCGCCGCGGAGACGGGACCGGAGGACGCGGGTTCTCTTGTGACCCGGGCCAGCCTGATGTCCAGACTTCAGGACTGGGAGAATCAGGAGGGGTGGCGGGAATTTTTCACCGGCTACTGGCGGCTGATCTATAACTTTGCCTGCCGGGCGGGACTGGGGGACGCGGATGCGCAGGATGTGGTGCAGGAGACGATGCTCGCTGTGAGCAAGGCGATGCCGGGCTTTCGTTATGATCGGTCAAAGGGGAGGTTTCGCTCGTGGTTGATGACCGTGGTGCGGACCCGGCTGGCCAACCATTGGGAACGTCTGGGGCGGCGGCAGCGCCTGGAGGCGGCGGCGGAAGAGCGGGTGCCTGACGAAAAGGCGTCTGATCTGGAAAAATGCTGGGAGGAGGAATGGACGGTGCGGGTGGTGTCGGGTGCCCTGGAGCGGCTGCGGCAGCGGATTCAGGGCCGGCAGTTTCTGTTTTTCGACATGGTGGAGCGGCAGGGGATCGCCATGGACAAGGCGGCGGCGGCGACAGGATTCAACGTGGCGCACGGCTACGTGATCCGGCACCGGCTGCGGCGGATGCTGCGGACGGAGGTGAAGCGGCTCGAAAACGACTGACGTCATGCAGGCCGGCTCCCCTTCCTCTGTTGCGACCCGACTGGTCCGGCCGGGAGATTTCCTGTTGGATATTTCAGTGCCGGATCACGAACTGCTTCATCCCATTGGGCATGGAGCTTATGGCGAGGTCTGGCTCGCGGTGAACGTCATGGGGGCCGGGCGGGCGGTGAAAATCGTCCGGCGCGAATCCTTCACCGACGAACGGCCGTTTGACCGTGAATTTGCGGCTCTCAAGAAATATGAGCCGTTGAGTCGTGCCGCTGACGGCCTGGTGAATGTGTTGCACGCCGGGCTCGCGGCGAACGGGGACGTGTTCTTTTATGTCATGGAACTGGCGGATGCCGAGTCCGGCGACGAATTCGATATCAGCCGCGCCGCGGAGTACCGCCCCCGCACGCTCCGGTCCGCACTGGATCAAGCGGGCGGGCGCCTGCCGCTCGCGGAGTGCCTGAGCTGCGCTCAGTCTTTGGTGCAGGCAGTGGCTTCGCTGCATGCCTCCGGCCTGACGCACCGGGATATCAAACCGTCCAACATCATCTTCGTTCATCACCGGCCAAAACTGGCGGACATCGGGCTCGTGGGAGCGGTGGGAGAGGCGCGGAGCTTTGTGGGAACGGAGGGCTACATCCCGCCGGAGGGTCCCGGCCAGCCGGGGGCCGACCTCTATGCTCTCGGCATGGTGTGTTATGTGATGGCCTCCGGACGAAAGCCCTCCGAGTTTCCCCAGGTGCCGCCGGACTGGCTGGAGACCGGGGGAGAGACGGCGATGGAGTTCATGGAGATCATCCTGCGGGCCACGGAAGCGTCGACGGAGAGACGTTATCGTGTGGCGATGGAGATGCTGGCGGATCTGGCGCTGGTGCAGAGCGGAGGCTCCGTGCGGCGGATGAGGACGCTGGAGCGCCGCTGGAAATGGGTGAAACGGATGGCCACGCTGGCGGCTGCAGCGGTGATCGTGGCCGGAGGAGCCCTCTGGTTCTGGCAATATGAAAAGGTGCGCGAGACCCGCATGAAGGCCGCGGAGACTCTGACGGTCCAGGCCCTCGCGGGAGAGCGGGAACAGCGCTTCTTTGCCTTGCGGGAACGGGCCGCCGCCACGCTGCGCTCGCCCATGGCCGGTGCCCGGGTCGAGACCCTCCGGCTGATCGATGAAGCCGCCACACTGCATCCGGATGATCCTGTTTTGCGGGATCTTCTGGTCACCACCCTGACACGTGCCGATTTCACTCCGGTCAGGACGTGGAGCCACGACGATCCGTTCATGTCGCCCGCGGTCAGTCCGGATGGACGCCTCATCGCACTCATTGAGAAAGGCGGCAGCATCCGGATTGAAGCGACTTCCTCCGGCCAGGTGGCCCGCCGCCTTCCGGCATGGGAGGGAACGCGACCGTGGTCCCGATGGCGGTTCACTCCGGACGGCGCTTACCTTGGCGTAGACTACGGAAAAGCATCGATGCCGGGGGCCGCGAGATTCCGCTGGTGGAAATTGAGTGATGGCACCGTGGCATGGGAGGGAGCACCCGGCGCCGTATCGCTGGGCGGAGTGATGGCACGCGGCCACGTGATCACCGGCTACGAGCCGGCATCCTCTTCGCTCATTCGTTATGACCTGGACGCCCGGCGGGAAATGGATCGCCGGGTGCTTGAAGGCGCCGGCAGCGATTTCGTGCTCAGTCCGGATGGCACGCGGGCGGCGTTTTTTGCCGGAGGGAAGGACTTCGTTTCGGGGCTCGCGTTTGTGAATACGGCAGAGGCGCGGGTGATCAGACGCGATTCCACGAAGTTCATGAACCGTGCGGTGGCATGGCTGCCGGATTCCCGGCATGTGGCGCTGGGAGGCAGTAATGCACCCTTCGGTGCTTTCATTGTATCCTCCGATGACGGCGGGGAACCGGTGAGAGCGGTGCATGTGCATGCGGCTCCTGTGGTGGATGTGGCCATCAGTGCGGACGGGCAGTTTCTCCTGACTGGGAGTTGGGATCAGACCACGCGGATCAGCCACCTCTCGGATGGAGAACCGCTGGCCCTGGCCGCGGGCTGGGGAGGAACGGGCAGCGCCGGATTTTCCACAGACGGACGGCATTTTTGGCGGGCGCTGGTTCGGGAGGCGGGAACTTCACCGAACCTCAGTTTCTGCGTCTTTCACGCCCCGGTCGTTTCCGCGATTACCAGCGCAATAGATGTCAGGAATATCGAGAAATCCTGTTTTTCGCCCGACGGAAGTTTGCTCGTTACGGCAGGGGATGGTCTGACCATTTACTGTCTGAACAAGGGGCTGGAGAACCGGCGGCTGCTCGAGAGGAAGCAAGTGCAGTCCTGTGTTTTCATTCGCGACGGGAGCGGTCCGGCGCTGTTGTGCGGATGTTCAACCGGCCTGTTTCGCCTGCGCCCGTCCAGCGAAGACATCAGCGGCCCGTGGCAGCTCGAGAGGCAGTTGGCGGACGGGGACTTCGATGAAGTGGTGGCTTCGAATGATGGCCGGACCGCCATCGCCTACGGATTCAACACGGGCAGCCTCACGGTAAGAAACGGGATCGTCCTGCCCTGGCCCTCTACTTTCGGCGTGACCTCCGCCACGATGAGTGAAGACGGCTCAGTCTCGGCCTTTGCCGCCTCCGGCATGCGGCAGGTCACGGTGCAGAACACTCTGGGAATGACCCGTTCAGAAATAACCGTGCCGGAAAAAACCTGGGTGAGCCTTTCCCCGGACGGCAGCCGTCTTTTTCTCAATGAGACCGAATGGCTTTCCTGCCTGAATGTCGCGGATTCCGGAGAATGCTGGAAAGTCCGCAAGGACTTCCCTAACATTCGAGGGACGCCAGTGTCCGTGGACGGAGGACGCCTGCTGCTGGCCAGGATGGGGCTCCAGTTTGCCTTGCTGGACGCGGCCACCGGTGCCGCCCGCTGCCGGCTGGAACCCGTCTTTCCCTTTGCCGGGAAAAATGCCGCCGTTTCCCGCGACACCACCCGCCTCGCCATGAGCAGCAACAATTGCCTCCTCCTCTGGGATCTCGCAACGCTCCGGGCCGAACTCCGCAGGCGGGGCATGGACTGGTAATCCGCCCCCGTTTTCCTGAATCCCGGGGGGAGCCGCCGGGGCCAAATTACCGGCGCCCTGCATTTTTTTTGTAAGGTTCCAGCCTTGAGGCCGGGATCAGGGGCTGGAATGAAATCCTCTCTCCCCCACTCTTCCTTCACTCTGCGGCCAGTCATACGGGGCTGGTTCCTGCTTTTGCCTCTGCTGGCCTGGCTTCAGACTCCGGTGCGGGCCGCGACTTTGACCGTCACTTCGCTGGCGGACTCCGGAAACGGCACTCTGCGCGATGCCATTGCGGACGCGAACGGGAATGACACCATCCTCATCACCGTCAATGGCCTCCTCCAGCTCACGACCGGAGAGCTGGTGATCTCCAAATCCCTGAATATCCTCGGGAATGGTGCGGGCAGACTCACGATCATTCGCGGGACCACCTCCCCTGAATCCCGTATTTTCCGGATCGCGAGTTCGGCCGGAAGCCCGGTTTCTCTGCAACTCGAAGGAATGACGGTGGAGGGCGGAGCGGCGGACTTCGGCGGGGGCGGCGGGATGCTGTTTGTGGGATCTGCGGGATCCTCTCTGACCCTGCAGAGGTGCGCTTTCTTCAAAAACCGCACCGCAGGAAACGGCGGGGGATTGCTCATCAAAGACGCCACGGTATCCGTCAGGAACAGCACGATCTTCGACAACACAGCGTCGCAGTCCGGCGGAGGGATTTCGTTAGTACGCTCCAATGCTGTGTTCGAAAACTCCAGCCTCTTTTTAAATACGGCGGTCGATGGTGCGGCGATCGATCTTGGCGCCAGTCAGGGGCGGCTCACAGGCTGCTCGCTCGGGTTGAACAGAATCACTCATGTGGATCAGGTGGGAGCAAGCTGTGTCAAATGTAACAGCGGCGCAGACGGCACGGCGGTCCTGACGCTGGAAAATTCCATCCTTGAGGCGGCGGAAAACGAATTCGCCGGCAATTATTGGTCGGCCCTGAGGAGTAATCCCCCTTCGCAGATCATTTCTCATGGATACAATCTCTGCAGCGACGAAGGCGTGAATCTGACCGGACCGGGGGATCAGGTAAATACCGTCGCCGGATTTCAGAGCGGCTATCCGGGAGGGAACTGGGCGACTCCGGTGATCACCCTGCGGGATGACAGCGCCGCCCGGGACAGGGGGAAATCCTTTGGCCTCACCACGGATCAGCGCGGTCTGCCCCGCACGAGAGATACGAAATATCTCGCCAACGCGGCGGGGGGCGACGGTACGGATATCGGGGCGGTGGAGGAACAGGAGTATTTCCAAAGGGGGAACGAGATCATCGTGACGACCACGGACGATCATGACGATTTCAACGCGGGAGAATTTGACTGCACGTTGCGGGAGGCTCTCGGGGTTGTCACCGGCAGGAACAGTCCTGAATCCCTCATCACTTTCGCACCGGGCCTCACCGGCACGATCAAACTGGATCCCGCGCTGGGAGCCCTGCCCAGGGTAAGCGGCAAGGTGCATATCGCGGGCCCGGGAGCGCGAAAACTGGCGCTGAGCGGGGAACTGGGCGTGCGGCCTCTGCTCATTTATGAAACCTTTGGCGAGGGGAGCGCCATCTCCGGCCTGACGCTGCGCAATGCCACGGCGCCCGGGGCTTTGGTGGAGGGCGCCGGCCTGGTCAATCTGGGAGGCTATGATGGCGCAGGCATCCTGGAGGTGACGGATTGCGCCTTCACCGGCAACAGTGCCACGGGAGCGGCCGGAACGCAGCCCGGCGAGCGCGGCGGCTCCGCGAAAGGCGGGGCCGTCTTCAATGCCGGGTCGCTGACTTTGAGCCGCTGCAGTTTCACCGGAAATTCCGCCAATGGCGGAGCCGGGAAAAATGCGCCGTCCTCTCCCACCATCATCCAGTCCGGAGGAGCCGGCGGGGACGCGCTGGGCGGCGCGATTTTCAACGACACCACCGGCGTGCTGGCGGTGAATAACTGTTCGTTCTTCACCAACTCCGCCACCGGAGGAAACGGGGGAAGCTCCACGACCTTTGGCGGCGGCAATGGCGGGAGGGCCGCGGCCGGCATCTGCAATACAGGCATTGCGACACTGACCTCCTGCACCATCACTTACAATACCGGGACCGGCGGCGCTGCGGGTACCGGCAACCATCCGATCAACAACGGCTCCGCCGGAAGCGCCGGCGGCGGTGTCACCTCCACTGCCGGATTCGTCACCGTGCGCAACACCATCTGCGCCGGAAACACCGGCACGGGTGGTCCTGACATTTCCGGTGCGTTCACTTCCGGTGGATACAATTTGATAGGAAAAACCAACGGCGGCAGCGGCTTTACGGCGGCGGGAGACAAAACCGGCACTACCGCCGCTCCGCTGGATCCGAAGCTGGCCTCGCTCCCGGAACAGGGTGGCCCCACCGATACGCTGCCTCCGGCGGCCGGCAGTCCGGCGCTGGATGCAGGCCTGAATTTCGGGCTCGCCACGGATCAGCGAAATCTCCCGCGGAGTTACGACGCCGGCTCCATCACAAACGCCCCCGGCAGCGATGGCACCGATATCGGCGCGGTGGAGGTGGTGCCCGCGTGGCAGACGGGACCGCAGTGGCTTTCCCTCCGTCGCGTGGGCCCCTCAATCCGCATCATGCTGCAGGGGGTGCCGTTCACCAATTACCGCATTCAAGCCAGCGAAACCACCGGCGGCTCCTATTCTGATCTGGGTGCCATTTTGAAAACCGACAGCATCGGCCAGGTGGAAGTCATCGACTATGGCCCGTTGCCCGGACGGCGGTTCTACCGGGCGCAGGTCAGTCCCTGACTAAAAAGATCGAAAGAAGCCGGATGATTCCATATCAGGCCACGCGCGC
Source organism: Verrucomicrobiales bacterium (assembly GCA_036262875.1). Taxonomy (GTDB): domain Bacteria; phylum Verrucomicrobiota; class Verrucomicrobiia; order Verrucomicrobiales; family V1-33; genus V1-33. Next base: position 569 of record DATAIE010000918.1, on the reverse strand, counting down.
AGCCCGCGGGATTCATTGACACCCTGACGCAATACGTCAGACTGTCGTTGTCGATACTGAGATCCAACGATGAACCGTCTGCTGTTTGCTGTGATGGGAACTGCCTGCTTTGCGGCGGGCTGGTGGCTCGACCTGAGGGCCGGCGAAAGAGAAGGGGGCTCGTCAGGGAAGAAAAAAGAGAGGGCGCAATCAGTGCGCGGGACGACCGGCGTGAAGACGGGCGGCATGGCCCTGGATGAGGCAAGATCACGTTCCGCAGCGGGTGCGCACTCCGCGGAGGAACTGCTGAAGCTGTTCGTGCGCGGGAGGGAAATGGCTTCGCAGGCCCAAATGGATCGCGCGGTGGCGGGACTGGGCGCTGAGACGCTGGCGGACTTCGCCGCGGGGCTGGACGAGATGAAAAAGGAACGGGGCGTCCGTTACGATGAGGCATTGGAGAGGGCTTTGATCGCGGTGGCGGGACGCTGGCTGGCATTGGACCCCGGCCCGGCGTCGGAATTTGCGCTCAAAAATGACCGCAGGCCGCTGGGTGCCTTATACTACCCTTTTCTGGAGGGAATGAAAAAGCT
>DATAIE010000917.1:0-5163 GCA_036262875.1 Verrucomicrobiales bacterium | reverse complement strand
CTGCCTCACCCCAGGCGCCTCCACGGCGGCGAAAGCGGATGATGCCGGGCACCCCCCGGCACTCACACCTGCGGCCCCCCTGTTGGAGGGGCTCCGGCGCATGGGGAACCCATTCGATCTCGATGCGGATGGTCCAGCCTGGTCCGAGAGTCTCCGGCGGGACAGCCAGCCTCACTTCCGTGGTGGCGGACGCCGCCTTTGTGTTCCCCTGATTGCCGCCGACCGGGCCCTGGGCGCGATGATCCTCGTGGACCGCGTCAACGGGCTCACCTACACCGCGGAGGAGCTCGATCTGCTGAAATGCATGGGCGATCAGGTGGCCGCCGGCCTTCTCCAGTTTCAGTTGACGGAGGAACTCATGCAGGGCCGGGAAATGGAGGCCTTTCAGGTGATGTCCACCTTCTTCGTGCACGATCTTAAAAATGCCGCCTCCAGCCTCGGACTCATGCTGGAGAATCTCCCCGTCCATTTTGACGATCCGGCATTCCGGCAGGATGCCCTCCGGGGAATCGGTACCACCGTGAACCGCATTAACCAGATCGTCTCCCGGCTCGGAGCGCTTCGGCAAAAACTGGATCTGAAGCCGGTGGAAACGGACCTGAACGAATTGATCGCTCGCGTGATGGACGGTCTGAAACCGCCTTCCGGCATCGAACTGGTGAGGGAATTCCAGCTCCTCCCTCCGGTCATGGCCGACCGCGAACAGATCGAGAGTGTCATCACCAATTTGCTGATCAACGCCTGGGAATCCATGGAAAAAGGGGAGATCACCGTGCGCACGGTCCGCAATGAGGACCGGGCTCTGATTTCCGTCCAGGATTCCGGTTCCGGTATGTCTCCCGCTTTTATGCGAGACTCTCTTTTCCGCCCGTTCTGCACGACGAAAAAGAAGGGAATTGGCATTGGCATGTTCCAGTGTCGCATGATCGTTCACGCCCACCGCGGCTCCATCCAGGTGGAGAGCGAGCCCGGACGGGGCAGCACCTTTCACATTTTTCTCCCGCTCAAACCAGAGGCAGCATGAAACCAAAACTGTTGATAGTCGACGACGACGAAGAAATCCGCACCCAGATGAAATGGGCGCTGACATCGGAATATGAGGTCACCATTGCCGGGGACCGCGCTGAGGCCCTCGCCGCCTTTCGTTCCCTCGAACCCGCAGCCACCCTGCTGGACCTCGGGCTGCCTCCGAATCCCAATTCCACCGAGGAGGGAATGGCGATCCTCTCCGGTCTCAGGGCCGCAGACAGCGAGGCCAAGGTGATCGTCGTATCCGGACAGGGGGACCGCAAGAATGCCATCGAGGCCGTGGGCGCCGGCGCGTGGGATTTCCTTTGCAAACCGGTGGAGATCGATGAACTCCGCCTGCTCCTGCGGCGGTGCCTGTATGTGGCGGACCTTGAGAAGTCCTATCACGACCTTCAACTCTCCTCCCAGGCGAACAGATTCGAGGGCATGTGGGGTCAGTGCCAGGCCATGCGGGACGTGTTCGCTTTTATTCGCAAGCTGGCGACGAACAATGCGCCTGTGCTCATCCTCGGGAAGAGCGGCACCGGCAAAGAAATAACCGCTCAGGCCATTCACCGTCAAAGCGCCTGCAAGGACGGCCCCTTTGTCGCTATCAATTGCAATGCGCTCACGGAATCACTGCTTGAGAGTGAACTGTTCGGTCATGAAAAAGGGTCTTTCACGGGTGCCAATGCCCAGCGAAAAGGACTCATCGAAAGCGCCTCGGGCGGTACGCTGTTTCTCGACGAGATTGGGGAAATGCCCCTTCCGATTCAAATCAAACTCCTGCGGTTTCTCCAGGAGCGCACCTTCCGGCGCGTCGGCGGCACTCAGGAAATCCGGAGTGATGCGCGCGTGGTGGCCGCCACCAATGCACTGCTCAAAGACATGGTCGCCGCGAAGACCTTCCGGGAGGATTTGTACTTCCGCCTTGCCGTCTTCGTCGTGGAATTGCCGCCGTTGAGCGAGCGCGGCGAGGACGTCCTGATCGTGGCTAAAGAACTCCTGGCTCACCATGCCGCTCAGGCCGGAAAAAAGGGGCTCAGTTTCGGTCGCGATGCCCTGTCCGCGCTCCTGAGGCATTCGTGGCCTGGTAATATCCGGGAATTGCAAAACCGGGTGCAGCGCGCAGTGGTAATGGCCGACGGCAAGCGGATCACGGCCGCCGATATGGAATTGGAGGAGGCGCCGGATCACGGCGTGGTGACGCTCAAGGAAGCGCGGGAAAACGTGGAGCGGGAAATGATCGTAGCGGCTCTCCGGCGAAACCGGGCGAACATCAGTGCCGCTGCCGTCGAACTGGGCATCAGTCGTCCCACTCTCTACGAACTGATGGAGAAGCTCGGGATCCCCCGGGAGTGACCAGTTTCCGCTTGGAAAACCTTCATACCCACCCGTATTTCCTTACGGCGTGTCATCCCCTCCCTTTCCCCAACAGAATCACCCTATACCCTGATGCGCTCCTCCCCCCTCTCCTCTCTGCGGCTGCCGGCAGTCCTTCTGTTAGGCTTTCTGCTCTCTGCCTGTTCCGGTAATAAAAAGGCGGGCTTCGAAAAGAGTGCCAAAGCGTACTTTGACGCCGGGGAATACGACAAGGCAAAAATCGAATACCTCAACCTGCTGCGGGAGGACGCGGCCAATGCGACCGCGATCAAACAGTTGGGCATCATGTGGATGGAGGAGGGCGCTCCGGCGCGGGCCCTTCCGTTTTTGAAGGAAACCCGCAAAAACTCGCCGGCTGACATTCCCGTTCGGCTGCTGTTGGCCAAAGCTTTGCTGGCGGTCGGCGACATGGCATCCGCGAGGGACGAGGCGCTCGATATCCTGAAGGGATCTCCCTCTGCCGGCGAAGCGCTGCTGATGCTGGTGGCAGCCGTGACAAAGCCTGAGGATCTGGCCGCCGCCCGGCAACGGCTGGAAGCCTTTCCGGATAAGAATTCTCCACATTACTTTTTGACGTCCGCCGCACTGCTCATTCGCGAAAAAAATATCGCCGGGGCGGAGGCCGCGATTCAGTCCGCGCTGCGTGCGGATCCAAAATCAATGCAGGCATACAGCACGCAGGCCGGGCTCTTTCTCGCACGAAAGGATCCCGCCGGTGCAGAAAAAGCGCTCAAGACGGCTGCCGATCTCTCGCCGGTTCGCTCTGCCGAGCGGATCAAGTATGCGGAATTCACGGCGAACTCCGGGAACCGCGACGGGGCAATCTCACAGTTGGCGGAACTGACCAAAAAAGCGCCGGACTTTCTTAGCGCGTGGATCCTTTCCGCCCAGTTGTCACAATCCGCCAAAGATTTTGATGCGGCGCTCGCTTCCCTGCAAAACGTCCTTTCGCGTGATCCTGACAACTTCCTGGGGCGTGTTCTCCAGGCGGATATTTTGATGGGTAAAGGAGAGACGGCAAAAGCGATCGAGGCCCTGGAAAAACTGGCCGGGACCTATCCGGCCCAGCCCATGGTCCAGTACCAGTTGGGAAGAGCGAGATTCAAAAACGGCGAGGTTGCAAAGGCTGCGACGGCGCTGAGCCTGGCGCTCGCATCGATTCCAAACCATGATTTTCCGGAGGCCATTCTGCTGCTTGCAGAAGTGAATCTCCGGAAAGGTCTCGCCGCGGAGGTGGAATCCGCAATGACAGCCTTTCTCAAAAAACGACCGGATTCCGTTGCAGCGGCCTCTCACCTCGCCTCGGCTTTGCAGGCGCAGGCGAAGTACGACGAAGCCGTCGGCGTTCTGGAAAAACTGGTGGCGAATAATACCTCCAGCAACACCTATCGAATTCGTCTCGGCCGTGTTTTTGGCCTGAAGGGAGAGGTGGGGAAGGCCCGCGCGGTTCTTTCGGGTGCCCGCCTCAGGAGCCCGAACGACATCGCTCCGGCCGCGGAGTTGATTGATTTGGAACTCACCGCCGGCAAGGACACGGAGGCGGCTCTGAAGATCGCCCGGGAGTTGACTGAAAATTCGCCCAAATCGGGGGAGGCGCACTACTGGGTGGGAAGAGTGTTCTTCGCAAAAGGTGCGTGGTCCGAAGCCGAAACCGTGCTCCAGCGGGCCATCGAACTGGACGCCAATTTCGTTCCAGCCTACGACCTTCTCATTCAGACGTATCTCAGGCAGCAAAAGCTCCCTCAGGCGCAGGAGCGTCTCCAGCAGTTGTTGTCGAAGAATTCGAAAAACCTGCAGGCACTCAGATTGTCGGGACTCATCGCCGAACAGCAAAAGGACTATGCGAAAGCGAAAGAACGTTACGAACAATTTATTGCGCTAAGCCCGGAAAATCCAACGGTGCTCAACAATCTGGCCTGCCTCTATTCCGACCAGTTTGACATGCCGGCGAAAGCACTGGAACTGTCCACGAAGGCCCGCGCCCTGCGCCCCGGGGCTGACGCGGCCGCCAGCGCCTACTCCAAAGCGGAGTCGGCTTCCATTGCTGACACTCTCGGATGGATTTCCTACCGGAATGGCAAATACCAGGAGGCCCTTGTCCTGGCCGGGGAGGCTGCCGGTGAACTGACTGGCATCCCGGAAGTCCAGTACCACCTGGGAATGGCTGCCTCCATGATGGGCCGGAAAGAACTCGCCGCTGACGCTTTAGAGAAAGCCGCCGCCGCCCCCGCAGATTTTCCCGGTAAAGCGGAGATCAAAGGCAGGCTCGCCCTTCTGAAGCCCGCAGGGGGGCAGGCTCCCGGCGTCGAAAGCCTCACGACCCTGCTGAAAGCGCAGCCCAAGGACGTGCTCATCCTCATCCTCCTCGCGGAGGCCCGGGAAAAGCAAAACCAGGTGAAGGAAGCCGCGGCCGCCTGGGAGGACGCTCTCCTGGCCAATCCTAAATTGAGCGTCGCCTCGCTCAACCTGGTCCGCTTGTATTCGGGACCGCTGAAGGACCCCGTCCGCGCCCTCAAACTGGCTCAGGACACCTACAGTGCGGAGCCGTCTCCGGAATCTGCCGGGGTTCTCGGGATTCTGCTCTACGAGGGGAACGACTATGCGAAGGCCTATCCCCTGCTCAAGACAGGCGCCGAATTCCCGAAGGCCAGTCCGCCGGTGTTCTACGCTCTGGCCTGGGCTGCCTACAGCCAAAGCAGGGTAAGCGACGCCACTGCGGCGATGCAACAATTCCTGAAAATGGAGACCGGCACGCCCCGCGCGGAAAAAGCG
>DATAIE010000916.1:0-3563 GCA_036262875.1 Verrucomicrobiales bacterium | reverse complement strand
AGACAAACCCGTGCTTCTCAAAGGCCTGAATGATCTCGACTGGAAAATCCCGGCGGGTGAAGGAGGCCAGCGTGGACGGTTTTTCCCAGCGCCAGTACTTCGCCTTGTCCGCATTGAGGTCGATCGCAATGCCGTAGGAATGGGTGCTCAATCGCTCGGTCCCTTCGATCTTTCGCCAGTTGAACGTGCCGCCGAGATTGTTCATCCACACTTTCAGTTCCGGCTTCGCTTTTAAAACCGGCTCCAGTTCCTGGCTTACTTTTTCCAGCGCCGCCGATGCCCCGTGGAGTTTATTGAACAGGACTTTTTTTCCGGCGAAGGAAACGTTGACCAGGTTTTTCCTAACATCCTCCGGCGAATCCCCATAGAGCGCTTTGAAAAGAGCTTCCGGGCGCGCGCGCCCAGGGTCAAAATCCAGCGCAAGCCGGTCGGTCGGATTGGTCAGGGGATAGTTGTCGATAAACATATCCTCGATGTCCGCCTCATTCAAAAGCTGCTCGTGGTCCTTCGTCCTGCCATCGTCATAGAGATGACGGCTGCCGTCACTTGCGACGAGAAACAGCTTCTTCCCGTCAGGAGAAGCCACCACGCCGGTGATCGTATTCACATAGGCGGTCGCAAGAATGGTGAGATGCGCCGTCAGCCGCTCCGAGGCCAACCCTTTGGGCAGTTGGTCCACCAGCGCTTTCGATCCCTGGAACTTCTTGAAGTAGAGGACGCCGGTGTCCGGGGACGCTGCCGGTTTTTCCTCCGCGGCAGCAGCGGGGGCCGGGTCTTTAAGCTTCTCCGGACTGGCTTTCGGTTTGGCCGCAGAGGAGGTTTTCGGCTTCGCCGGCTGAGCCTGGGCTTTTTTGGCCGGCGGTTTGGGGGCTCCGGCAACGGATCCGGTGAACACAGTCAAAGCGACAACCGTCCCGGCCACGAAGGGGAGGCGAATCAGATTCATGTATGATGCTATTCCAACGATTTGATGAGCTTCACGTTCGCCTCCTCCACCTTGTTGAAGGATGCCTCCACCGCATCGGCGCTTCCCGTGCGCGGTGTGTATTCAGCGCCGAGCGAGCGGGCCAGAGCCTTCCCCTCCGGCTTCGTGAAAATGTAACCGTGCCGCGCGTAGATTTCGTTCCGGGCCCTCCACAACTGTGCGGCATTCAGGTTGGCAAGTTCGGCACGGGAGAGTCTCCGCGTGCTCGAATCGGGATACATCCACGGACTGGCCTGGGCCGGAGGCGCGGGAGGAGTATACGGCTGGGTATTGCCAGGAGAATAGGGACGGGTGTTCCCGCCTCCTCCGCCTGTCTCCAGCTTTTTGAGCAGATCCACATTCGCCGACTCATACTCGTTAAAGCCGTTGCTGACGGCATCCTGATCCGTGGTGGTTCCGGTGTAGGCATTTCCCAGCAGCCGAACCAGAGCCCGCCCGCGTTCCGAGGAAAAGATATAACCGTTACGGGCATAGATTTCGTTTCTTGCCCGCCAAACATCCTCTGCACCCAGGGCAGCCACATCCGAGGGAGTCAGGTAACGCTGACTGGAATCCGGAAATAAAAACGGGCCTTTGGCCACGGGAGGCGGGAACGGCTGGGATGGCGGCTGGGGCACCACAGGCGGCGGCGGTTTGACCGGAGTCTGCGGCTCGATGATCGTCGGGGGCGTGGTTCCGTCCGGCACCATATAAAAGAGATTGTTCAGCCCGGAATACTGAAACGGCGTCTGCTTCACCCCCAGTTCCGCAGTGACCTTTTCCACTTCGCCGGTCACTTTTGTGTGCATGTCATTGATGGAAAGACCCGGCTTGGCCATGAACTTCAGCAGCGCATTGGTGTAAACACTGCCGTCTGTGGAGGCGTTCGCCTCTTTCTCGCTGGCGGTCGCATAGCCAATGAACACGCCGGAAGCCTTCATCTGGGCAAAACTTCCGTCCGCCGACTTGGATGTGGACTTGATGGGGCACCGGCAGCAGTCGAGGAACATCAGGTTGATGCCGGAGCCGCTCTCTTCCATGCGGTGGATCACGCGGTTGGCGGCGACGGCTTCCTCTCCGAGGTCCGCGGCGGTTTTCAGGTTTGCCTTCCGGGGGATAAGGTAGTTCTCCCCGCCATGTTCACTCCCGTGACCGGAAAAATAAAAGAGTCCCACCGTTTCCGGCTGTTTCAGTTTCTCGCCAAACTGATCGATCACGTTTTTCGCCTCGCCCATCGTGGGGTTGCTGGACACCTCCACTTCGAATCCCAGTTTCTTCAGTCCCTCCGCAAACCGCTTCACATCGTCCTCGATGCCGGGGAGATTCGGAAGATTGGGCGAATCATACTGCCACACTCCCATGACCAGAGCGATCCGGCGCTGGGCGGCCTCCACCGTGCCGGCGGCGATGGCCAGCAGAGCGGTCACGACGACCGCAGGCAGGAGGCGAAGGGAACGGAAAAGAGATGTATTCATGGCTCGCTCATCAGATGGAAGGTGGTCGTCCGGATGTTGAGTAACAGTGTGCAGACGGTTTTTCCGCCTCCGATATTCGCAGCGTAAATCACTTTCTTCCAGCGTGATTGTGCCTGTACAACAACCCGCCGCGCCCTGTCAAAAGCGCGGCGGATTCTACGGGGATCAGGCGCGGAAGGTGCGGGTGTAGGTATTGCGGGAGCCGTCGCTGTAGATGTCGGCGTAAGTTACCACTTTCACGTGGTAGGTATAGGCCTGGCCACAGTAGTCCGTCGCCCAGCGGCATTCGGTGCGGCAGCACACCACTTTCGTGCACACCACCACCGGCGTACAATAGACGCGGCGGGGAGCGCAGTAGTAGTCATTCGCTTTGGCGACGGGCGCAGCGGCGAGGGTGGTCAGGGCGAGAGCGAGAATGGAGAGGATGGTTTTCATTGGCGTGATTCGGTGTGTGGTTTGGTTTGATTGAAGGCAGCGGCGGGCAGCGCGTTGTCGGGTGTGTGATCGCGGCTCCGCCACGATCGATTGAGCGATCTGCAAAAAATTTTCGGCCCCGAATTTCGCGGCCTTTGTGGCAATACTTGACTTCCCTGAAAACCCGGGAAGTCAGTGAGCCATGACTCGACAGTGCCCGCTTTCCCGACGCCGCGTTTTGAGCCGTCTTCTCATTTTGCCGGCCGTGATGAGATTGCCCGCACGAGCCGCGGAAAACGCGGGAACGCTGGATTCCACGCTCATGGCGAAAGTCATCTCGCTTGTTACTTCACGCGAGGCCCTGACGGATGCCATCACCCCCTTTCGCCGCGGGGCATCGGAGAAAATAGCCGTCGTCATGAATCAATACGCCTCTGTGGCGGCGGAATTCGCCAAAGCCCCGCCATCCCGTCTTCTGGCGCTGAACTGGGCGCTGCGCCAGTATGTAACGCCGGCTCAACGCGCCGCTTATGCCAAACCCGTTCGCAGTCAGCATGTGGACGGCAGCGTGACGTCGTTTGCCGTGGGGAATCTCAAGTGCAACAAACTGGTGGCGGACGCTTATGCCGCCGGCGCGGTGTGCGGGCTCAGCACCGGCAGCGGCTGGTATGATGAAGGCAAAGGCACCGGTTGGCCGGCGATGCGCGACG
>DATAIE010000915.1:0-4101 GCA_036262875.1 Verrucomicrobiales bacterium | reverse complement strand
ATCCCCGCGGCACGGCCAGAAACAGAAACGCACAGAATGCCGCCTTCATCCCTCCGTGCCCTCCGGAGGGACCTCCGGCACTTCGATCCCCAGCCCCTGCGCGAGCTTTCGGAGCGTGGAACCGGTATCCTCCAGGGAGGTGATCACCGCCATCACCGCCTTGCGCCCGGGAGCATCATCGTTGCCGAGGATCGCCTGATCGAACGGCTCAGGCACGGCACGGGCCCTCGTGACGTTGTCATCCACCAGCCCCGTCAGCTTTGCCAGCAGGTCCGGCTGGACAGCCTGACACAAGTCCTTCAGCCCGGGACCCGCAAGGCGCTTCCCGTCCACTGCCGTATAGATTCCCCGCCACACATTCTGCACTCCCATGGCATCGAATACACAATCCTGATGGGTGGTATCACTGAAACACGAGTGCTCATTCTCCTGGTCTTTGGTGTCCCATGCCACCTGGAGCCGCTCTCCGGAGAGTTCATTTTCAGTGAGGAAGATGATCGCGGAAATGATGCGCTCCACCGAGTAGTCCACCCCCTCTTCAAAGACCGCGCGATAGTTGTTCAAATCATCCGGCGCCCACTCGGTCGAGAGTTCGGCCAGTTCCTCCACGATCAGGTCCGCGCAGGCCTGAAGATACTGCCCGCGGCGTTTGGCAAAGGGGGCAATCGTGTAATCCGTATACTGCCGGTCTCCCGGGCCGGTGGGACTGGTATCCCTGCCCCACAGCAGATATTCCACGGCATGCCATCCGCAGGCTACATTCTTTTCCCCGTCCTTCTGATTCAGGGACTTGATCAAATCCGGCGTCAGTTGCGGGAATGATCGCACGTTTCCCACGATGCCCGGCTCTTTGCTGCCAGGCGGGGCATCGATATAGTTCTCATCGAGCGGCCACGAATTCAGGAGCGACTCCGGACCGTCGGCGTCATCGATAGGCCCGGCATAGTTGCGGTAGGACTCGCTTTGCAGATACGGCTGACGGGCAAGCGTCCAGGATTTCCGGGCGGCAGCGAGTTTCCCGGCATCCGGCGCCGCGAGAAACTCCCGAATGGCCTGCTGCATCCGTTTCGCGGAGGTCACGCAATCCGTGTAATTGGCGTAGATGATCTTCGCATGCTGGAGCACGACCGCCCGCTTCAGCGCAGCCAAATCCACGGCCGCCGCGGGAGCCGTTTTTGCCTCCGGCGACGCCACGGCTGCCGGGTGGCCGGCGAGCAGCACAGCCGAAAGGGAGACGGAAAGCAGCCGGGCGTTCATAGCACGAAAACCTTTACTGATACGACCGGAGTTTCCTCCCGGCAACGCCATTTCCGTGCCTCCCAGGAATCATTCGCCGGCTTTCTTGACGCTCCCGCCGAAGCCTCCATACTCCGCGCGTCCGTCCGGGCGGGAATATTCCCCTGACCCGGCGCTCTCATCTTTACCACTATGGAAAACGTCATCATCATTGGCAGCGGCTGCGCCGGCTGGACCGCCGCGCTCTACACTGCCCGCGCCAACCTCGCCCCCCTCGTCGTCACCGGCACCCAAATCGGTGGATTGCTCACCACCACCACGATCGTCGAAAATTACCCGGGATTTCCGGAAGGCATCGACGGCTATCAGCTGATGGTGAATATGCAGCAGCAGGCGGAGCGTTTTGGCACAAAGGTGAAGATGGGAAGCCGGGTGGAATCGGTGGATCTCACGGAGCGCCCGTTCAAAGTAACGATCGATGGCGAAGTCGTCCTGACTAAATCCATCATCATCTCCACGGGAGCCGGCCACCGCCATCTCGGGATCGAGAGCGAGGAACTGCTGAAGGAGGATGGCGTGACCTACTGCGCCACCTGCGACGGAGCGTGGCCCCGCTACCGAAATAAACCGCTCGTCGTCGTGGGTGGCGGTGACTCCGCCTGCGAGGAAGCCCTCTACCTGACGCGCTTCGGATCGATCGTTTACCTCATTCACCGGCGTGACAGCCTGAGGGCTTCGAAGATCATGGCGGACCGCGTGCTGGAGCATCCAAAGATCAAACCGGTGTGGAATTCCACGGTGAGTGAGATCCTGGACGTCAGTAAGAAGGACGTCACCGGAGTCCGTTTGAAAAACACAGTCACGGGCGAGGAATCCGTGCTGGACTGTGCCGGCGTTTTTGTGGCGATCGGTCTGGTTCCGAATACCCAACTGTTCGCCGGGGTGATCGACATGGACGACTCCGGTTACATCGTTCCCAAAGAGGGAGCGAAGACGAATGTGGAGGGCGTTTTCGTTTCCGGCGACTGTGCCGACAAGCACTACCGCCAGGCCATTACCGCCGCAGGCATGGGATGCATGGCGGCCATCGATTGCGAACGGTACCTCGCGAGTCTGGAAGGATGAGACCGCCCTCACGGGCGTTGCGATGTTGACGTCCCGGCGGTTCCTGACAGGTTCCGCCGGTATGCACCGGCATCTATTCGTCATTCTGATCCTGTGGTCGGCTCTGCTTTCGGAGGGCAGAACCCAGGAGAACGCACTTTGGGAGGTGCCCCGTTTGACCGGGACCTCCCCGGCCATGGAAGCAGGCGCTGTTTCCGGTTTGACTCAGGAAGTGTGGTATGACGGCGAGCCGTATCATGGCAAACCGACCCGCATCTTCGCTTTTCTCGGGCGGCCGAAAGAAGCCTCCAAAGAACACCCCGCACCCGCCATGCTGCTGGTGCACGGCGGCGGAGGCAAAGCGTTCCGGGAATGGGCCGATCACTGGGCACAGCGCGGATACGTGGCGCTGGCGATGGACACCTCCGGCCAGGGCCCGGACGGCAAGGCGCACGACAAGGGAGGCCCCGATCAGTCGGACCAGACGAAGTTTCTCAATTTCACGGAGGCCGGCGCCCGCGATATGTGGAGCTACCATGCGGTGGCGGCGGTGCTGCGGGGCCATGCACTGCTGAATACGCTGCCGGAAGTGGATCGCTCCCGGGTGGGCATCACCGGCATCAGTTGGGGAGGCTACCTCACCTGCCTCGTCGCGGGGCTCGACCATGAGCTGATGGTCGCCGTGCCGGTCTACGGATGCGGCTTCCTTGGCGATAACAGTTATTGGCGGGACCGCTCTCTCGCGGCGATGAACCAGGATTCCCGCGAACGGTGGCTCCGTCTCTTCGATCCCTCGTCCACCATCGGGAAGACGCAGTGCCCTATCCTGTTTTTAAACGGAACCCACGACTTCGCTTATCCACCGGACAGCTACCGCAAGACGTTCTCCCTCGTGAAGCCGGAACTCTGCACCGTCTCCGTACGCGTGGATCTGCCCCATGGTCACATGTGGACATTCAAAGAGGTGGATGCGTTCGTGGATCACGTGCTGCGGCCTGAGGCAAAAGTTCCGGCCCTGCCGCAGTTGAGCCCGGTCACTCACGATGGAAAGACTGCCTCCGGGCGCATCCTGAACGGCGCACCCGCGACAAAGGCCACTCTTCATTACACCACCATGACCGGCGCGTGGCAGCAGCGTCAGTGGAAAGAGTCTCCGGCAATGCTGACCAATGCCGGGTTCAATGCGGCACTGCCGGTGGAAAGACCTCTAACGTTCTTTTTCACCGTCACCGGGGCCGGTGATCTCCTCACCAGCACGGCCTGCGCGGAAGTTGGCGCGTCCGAAAACACGGCCTGCCTCCCAAAGAGCAGGCTGGAACAGGACTTCTACGACTGGGACTCCCGGCATGCCGGGGTGCTGGCAGCGAAGGAGCGTATTCATCCCGACATCGTATTGATTGGCGACTCCATCACGCATCTCTGGGGTGGCGAACCGCTTGAGCCAAAGGGAAATCGGGGAGCCCAGGCGTGGCAGGCGCTGTTCGGTGAGCGCAAAGTGCTGAATGCCGGCTTTGGCTGGGACCGCACGCAGAATGTTCTGTGGCGCATCGGACATGGGGAACTCGACGGAGTGAATCCAAAGCTCATCGTCATTCACATCGGCACGAATAATCTCGCAGGCACAGGGCATGCGCGGGCGAATACGCCCGCGGAAATTGCGGAGGGCATCCAGGCCGTCGTGCTCCAGGCGAAGGCGAAATGCCCGGCGGCGAAAGTTCTGCTGATGGCTGTTTTTCCGCGCGGTGAAAAGCCGGAGAACCC
>DATAIE010000914.1:0-6950 GCA_036262875.1 Verrucomicrobiales bacterium | reverse complement strand
AATATTGAGCTCCTGACGTTGCTCCTGGACGCGGGAGCCAATCCCAACCCCGTAACTCCGAATCGGGCGTCGCCTCTCGAATTACTTTGCCGGGGATGGATGTCCGGCAATGGCTCTCCTGAGGCCATAAAGCTCCTGGTTGAACGCGGAGCCCGCCCGGGGGATGTTTTTCAAAAGACCGAATCCTGGGACAGGAACAAAGGCGCGTTTTCCGAGGCCTGGAGGGAGTCCTTTCGAGCCGTTTGGAGAGCCAGCCACTGGAGAGACAATCCGCGGCTTGGCCATGCCGTGTGGATCAGCCAGGGGGAATCATTGCCGGTGCTCGGCAGGATGCCATTGTTCGCGGCAGTGTTGACGGACGAGTCTGCCGTCTCACGACCGCCCACCCTGCGTGAATTTTTCAGCCTCGCTCCTGATTTTGTTTCCCGGCACGCCAAAGATGAGATGGCGTCCGGTCTCCAATCGGACTGGGAGGGTGTTTCCGTCATCCGGATGCAGGATGGAAAGGAGGAGCGAATTCCGGTGAACATGGTGGAACTTGCCGCCAGGCCGGAAGGCCAGGACATGGCGCTGCTGTGGGGAGACGTTGTCGAACTGCCGGTGAAAAATAAAACGGACGGAAGGGAGGAGAAACAATCGGAGAGGATGAATCAATGGATTTATGCACCCATGCCGGTCGAGGTCCGGGTGGAGGCAGGTCCGGGCCGGTTCGTGACCAATTCCTCTCAGGAATCCGGAACGTCATTCCATGCAAACGCCCGTGACAGGGCTAATATCAGGCCCGGAAGACCGGTGCCGGTCGTGAGGACGCCGGAAATTCTGCGCGGTGCGGGAGCCACTAACCTGCTCTTTAGCCGTTCCGAAGTTATCCGGACTTCACCGTCGGGCGCATTGGAACCCGCGGAGACCGGGCTGCATCATGGCGACATTTTCAGAGTGAAGGGACCCGCACCCGAGGCCAAAATCACGGAGGAGAATCAATACTCCGCCGCCTGGGTATGTCAGAATCCGGAGGGACCGTTCTGGCGCGTGCCGGTTCCAAAATCGATCAATGGGAAACCGGTGCCGCTTGCCGGCCTCATGGTGGCCCTGCTGGGACCGCATCCTCTGCCCTCCGCGTGTTTTGACTGGGACAAGGCCACAGTGCGCTACCTCGTCCAGTCGCAGAAAAAAGAGAACCCAAAGAAAACAGAAACCGCCAATACGAGCGGCTGGACGGAAAAAAAACTGCTGGAGGCGTGGCCCGGCCTGACGCTGGAACAGGGGATGACCATTACCCTTCCTCCCGCCGAGCGCGACAGTTTCGAGCCCCCGGCGAAGCTTCGCGCGGCGCTTACCTCGGCACTCACCTTCGAATGGACACTGGCGGTGGGCGATCAGCCGGAAGTCGAATGCCGCTACGAACCCCGGTTTTTCCGCGGTGAGAAAAAAGAGGGTATATGGATCTGGCGGGATCTGGATCCCAAAAAAGCGGCGGGACCTGTGTTGCCCGTGGTGGAGGAACTGGTGGCCGGGAATCCGCGTTCCGGATACCCCCTCCGTAACAGCAATTTTTCCATCAGTTGGCTGGATGAAGTGAAGAAAACCGACCACATCGAGACTGGGAGGATCGAAGCGGCCGCAAAGTGGCTGCTGCACGATGGAGCAAAAGTGAGCATGGTCGTGAATGCACCATAAAGAAGCAGCCCCGTTTGCTTTTCCGGTCTGTGTGGATGATGAGGGGAGCGATTCCTGCGGCGTCCGTGCAAAGAGGGACTGTAGCGCCTTCACGCGGTGACCGCAGGAATGGAGCCCCGCCCTATGATCAAACGCTCACCGTCCCCGCGCCGCCTGGCCTTTTTGCTGACGCTGCCTTTGCTGGTGCTGGGCGGCATCAGCGTGTGGGCACTAATCAGCGAAAATGCGAGAGTGGAGGAGGAACTGCGAAGGGAGGCGAGGATCATTGCCAAAAGCACGGCGGAGGAACTCAACCGGGATGCCGTGCGGACAAAGATGGAAGCGCTGGAGGTTCTCATCCCCCAATGGCAGTTCAATGGCGAGGACCCGCCGCCCGCGGGACCGCTGGCGGAGGACTATGCGGCCGTGCTTTCGTCAGTGTGGGGTGGCAGCGGTCCGCCCGCGGAAGAGGTGACGAAGGCGAAGGAGCGCCTGAGGGAGGCCGTCAAAACAGGCGAGGTCCTGACCGCCGTTTCTCCGTCGGGACTTCCGCTTCTGCCCCTTGTGGTGTCGGTCCTTGGCGGTGCTCCGGACGGCAGCCCCGCAGTGACCGCGGCTGCCCTGCGCCAGCCAAATGAGTTGACCGAAAAGATGACGGCTCTCATGGCAGCTTCAGCACCGGAGAAAAAAACGCAGGAGTATTTCCGGAGGCGGACGGAAAGAGCCATGAACCTCGTCGCCCTTCTCAAGGACCGGAAAAATGCACCCCGGGGTCTGCCGGAATGGGTGGAGGACTGGCACGTCAGCGGGGCGGATAAAGGAATCGTGCATATGACTCACCTGAGGGATGTGGCCGGCCTTCTTGAAGGCGACGTCCCCGCGGGTTCGCTGGAACTGAACTGGAAGCCCTCTCTGCCGTCCGCCACGGGGATTTCCGTGGGGTGGAACGGGAAAGGTGTCTATCGCGGCTCCGGTGCAGAAATGGCCGTCGAGCAGGCAGGTCCGTGGCGCGTGGCCATCACTCAGTTGTCCTCCGCGTGGTTTGACCGGGAGTCTTTTCACCGCATCCGCTGGCTGGGGCTGGCGCTGCTCGGAGCAGGGGCTGTCACGGGCTTTTCCCTGCTGATGGCCATGAGGGCCTTCAAAAAGCAACAGGAGCTAACCAAACTCCAGTCCGAGTTTGTCGCCAGCGTTTCCCATGAATTGCGTACGCCGGTCGCGAGCATCGGTGTCCTCGCGGAACGGCTGGAGGAGGGGAAAGCGGATGCCGGGCAAACGACGCAGTATCACCGGTTCATCGCGCGGGAGGGACGAAGGCTGGCGTCTCTCGTGAACAACGTGCTGGACTTTTCCCGCATCGAACGCGGTGCGAGACAATATGATTTTGAGCCTACGGACCTGCCGAGCCTCGTCCACGAAACAGCCACCCTGCTGCGTCCTGCGGCGGAGGAAAAGGGCCTGACTCTGACAGAGGAACTGCAGGAGGTGCCGGAGGAGCAGTGGCCGCAGGTGGACGCAGTGGCCATTCGTCAGGCGCTGGTGAATCTGCTGGAAAATGCCATCAAGTTCACACCGTCCGGAGGCAAGGTGACGGTGTCCTTTGGAGCCAGTGAGGGCGCGGTCGTCCTTCGTGTGCGGGATACCGGCATCGGAATACCGAAGAGCGAGCACAGGAGAATCTTCGAGCGCTTCTTCCGCGTGGACAACGGATTGCGCCGGGAAACGAACGGCGCGGGCATCGGCTTGAGTCTGGTGAAGCACATCGCCGTATCCCACCGGGCAAAGGTGCTGGTGGAATCTGAGGTCGGGAAATATTCGGTCTTCAGTCTCCGCTTCCCGAAGGTCCCGGTTCCCCGCCAAAAGAAGGGAACAGCCTCCTGACGTTCGTTTTGTATGCGCATTCTTTTGATAGAGGATGAGACCCCGCTGCGCGTCGCGGTGCGTGATGCCCTCACCGATGAAGGGTATCGTGTGATCACCGCGGTGGACGGTCAGGAGGGATTTGAGAAAGCACTCGCGGAGAAGCCGGATCTCATCGTGCTGGATGTCATGCTGCCCAGGATGGACGGGTATTCCCTGTGCCGGGAACTGCGGCGCCTCGGCCACCGGATGCCGGTGCTGATGCTGACCGCGCGCGGCCTGGTGGAGGATCGCGTGCACGGGCTGGATGCGGGGGCGGACGACTATCTGGTGAAACCTTTCAGCCTGGCCGAACTCAAGGCCCGCATCCGTGCGCTGCGCCGGCGGAGTCAGGATGAGGCCGGTCAGCCGGAGCACGCCGCTTTTGGAGATGTGCAGGTGGACCTCACCCGCCGCACGGTGACCCGCCGGGGCAAAGAAGTATCCCTCACCGTCAAGGAATACGGTGTGCTGGCGCTGCTCATCCAGCATGCGGGCCAGGCGGTGAGCCGGGAGCAGTTTCTCGATCTCGTGTGGGGGCATGCCGCCTTTCCCACCACGCGTACGGTGGACAATCACGTGGGCCGGCTGCGCACGAAACTGGAACCGAATCCCGCAGAGCCCCGCTACATCCTCACTTTGCCCAAGGCCGGCTACCGGCTGGTGATGGAGGGCGCTCCGGCTTAAAAGAAATCGGGAGAGCGGCCTGCACCCATTGCGGCCGCCCTCCCTTTTTGATTCTGCCTCCCCTTAAGGCAGAAAGTGTTTCTTCCGAAAGACGTGCACTTATAGGCAGGGATGACCGCCTCCGCCAAGCTTCCCAGGGAAACAAATCCGTCACACGGTTGGCTTTGACCGCCTGAAGGATTCCCGGGGAAATACCCTTGCTTCCCCGGATATTCCGCGTTCCCGGTAGTCTTTCAGAGCCTGCCTGCCCCTCCTCACATGAGTCATTCCTCTCCCGATACCGTTCCCTGCGTCATGAAGATTGCCGGAACGGGGAGTTACGTGCCGGACCGCGTCCTTACCAATGCCGATCTGGAAAAGATCGTGGAAACCACAGACGACTGGATCGTTTCCCGCACCGGCATCAAAGAACGGCGCATCGCGGCACCCGATGAAGCGACCAGCCATATGGCCACGAAGGCGGCACAGCGGGCCATCGAGGCTGCCGGCATTGCCGTGGAGGACATCGACCTCATCATCGTAGCCACCATTTCGCCGGATACGTTTTTCCCTTCCACCGCCTGCCATGTGCAGCGGAATCTGGGTGCCACTAAGGCGGTGGCCTTCGACGTGAGCGCCGCCTGTGCCGGCTTCCTCTACGCGATGCAGATCGCCCGGCATTTTATCAACAGCGGCAACCGCCGGACCGCTCTGATCATTGGAGCGGATAAACTCAGCGGCATCGTGAACTGGAAGGACCGCAACACCTGCGTGCTCTTCGGAGACGGCGCGGGGGCCGCCATTCTGACCAGCAAGGACCCCGGGGACAATGACCCCTCCGGTCTTCTCTCGTCCATCATGGCAAGCGACGGGCGGCTCACGGATATTCTGTCAGTGCCCGGAGGCGGGTCCGCCATTCCCATTACTCCTGAGAATGCGGATCAGCGGCTCAATACCATCCACATGCAGGGCAGGGAGGTCTTCAAGGCCGCGGTGAAGCACACGCTCGAAGCGTGCGAGACGGCGATCGAACGCGCCGGCCTCACCGCTCAGGATATCTCCCTCATTATTCCCCACCAGGCGAACATTCGTATCGTGGATGCCATTCGCGAGCGGCTGAAACTCCCGCCGGAGCGGGCCTTCCTGAATTTGCACAAGTATGGCAATACCAGCGGTGCGGCCATTGCGATCGCGCTGGATGAAGCCGCGCGCAGCGGCGCGATGAAAACCGGCGATAACGTTCTGCTGGTGGCCTTTGGCGCGGGCTTCGCGTGGGCGGCCAGTGTGATTCGCTGGTAACGGAACGCGGGTGCGGCGCGACCTTGCAGGGAGAGGGCCAATCCTCCCGCGCGGGCGCGTTGCTTTATTTCTTGCGCTGACGTTTTGATTTGCTAAAAGATTAGCATAACAAAAACCGGCTGCCTGTTCCCCGCCATGAAACGCTCTTTGCTGTGTCTGTTGTCGTCGCTCGTCGTTTGGTCCTCTCCTTCCTCCGGTGCGCCGGGGGAGGCTGACTGGAGGAAAGTGGATGAACTCATCGAGAAACAGGAGCCAAAGTCCGCCATCGCGGCACTGGCACCGCTCGAAGCCGCGGCCCTCGCCGAAAAGGCCTGGCCGGAAGCAGCCCGGGCGATGGCGATGCGCATTTTGATCGAAAGTGCCCTCGAACAGGACAAGCCGGAGGGAAGGATCGTTCGCATGGAGGCGGCGCTGGCCGGGGCTCCCCAGGAAATGCTCCCGGTGCTGCAAACGCTCTCGGCCAACTGGTTTTACGAATACTTTCAGGAGAACAAGTGGGCCATCATGCAGCGCACGGCTGGAGGCGCAGGAAAGGATGTGGCTGCATGGGATCTCAAAAGACTGCTCGCGGAGACGGATGCCCGCTTTCAAAAGGCTTTGAGTGCTGCGCCGGTGCTCAGGCAGACGCCCATCGCCAAATGGGACGGGCTGCTGCCGGCGGGGAAACTGCCTGATCTCTATCAACCCACGCTCTACGACTTCGTGGCCCGCGAAGCGCTGGCCTTCTACACCATGGCGGAACAGGCCGGGGCCGCGGAGCAGAACGCGTTCGAGTTTGATGAAAAGTCGGCGGCGCTTGGAACCCTGGAGGAATTCCTTGCGTGGAAGCCGGGGCAGGGGAATTCATCGAAATTACAGGCCATCCGGTTGTATCAGGAACTGTTAACCTTTCACAAAGACGATGCCGACCCGGGTGCCCGGGCTCTGCTGGACATTGAGAGACTGGAGTGGGCCGGTGAAACGGCCACGGGCGAAGGCGCCGCCGCCCGGGCGCGGCAGCAGATCGGGGCGATCGCTCAAAAGGTCGCGACGCACGAAGTTTCCCTGCGCGCCAAATCGCAGGTGGCAGCGGGCCTGATGCATGAACACAAGCATGTCGAAGCCCGCAAGCTTTTGCAGGAAGCCGTGGCGGCCTTTGATAAATCCGTCTTTGCGCCCCGGGCCCGCAATCTGGTCAAGCAGATCGAAGGTCGTGAACTGAGCGCCGGCACGGAACTGATGTGGAATGCGGCTCAGCCGGAAATTTCCATCACTTCCCGCAATCTGAAAAAGGCGTTTTTCCGGCTTTATCTGGTGTCCGACAAACCGGACCCCGCGAAGGTCATGTCGGAATGGGAGGATGTGGACGAGGAGAAGGTGCAGCGGCTCATCAAAGCAAAGCCGGCGCGTTCATGGGAGGCGGACCTGCCGGGACCGGACGACTTTATGGA
>DATAIE010000913.1:0-6973 GCA_036262875.1 Verrucomicrobiales bacterium | reverse complement strand
GGGAGGATATGGACGGAAAGGTGCTCGCAGCGGCTTTTACCGAACCCATCGAGCCCCGGCGCATCCCCTCCTGGGAAAATTGCGGACCACCGCTGGCGGAAGCGATGCCGGAGTCCGCCGCAGACGAAGCTTCTCAGGCGGCACTGGTGAAGCAATTCGTCGCGTTAGGGTATCTGGAGATTCCAGCGGGTGCCGCCGGCCTCGTCCGGGAGGCTGGAAACGAACTGCGGTTCAATGAATCGCAGGCGCTGGCGGCAGCCGGCCGCTGGCGGGAAGCCGGCGTATTGCTGGAGAGACTGGTGGCGGAGGAGCCGGGAAAAGTCCGCTATCGCATCGCACTGGTGCACGCACTCCTGGTGATGGAGAACGCGGAGCGTCTTCGCGAGGTGCTGGAACGGATGCCGGAAGACTGGCGACAGGGAGCGGAGGGACACCTGGTCGATTCCCAGCTCCTGCTGGTGGAATCGCGGACAGAGGAGGCGTTCGCATTGATTCGCGAAGCGGCGGCGCAGTTTCCGCGGCACCCGGCCATTCTGTTTCAGTATGGCTTGTTGTTGTTGCGGCGGCGGTGCTGGGTCGAGGCGGAACGGATCTTTCGTTCGGCAATCGCGGCGGACTCTGACAGTGAATACGCCTGGCACGGACTGGCGGCCACCCTGGTGGAGCAGGACCGCACAGAGGAATCGATCGAGGCGGCGCTCCAGGCCGTGGGATTGAGGCATCAGTTCCCCGAGGCTCACTTTGTGTTAGGGAGAGCTCTGGTCAGGCAGGGGGATTCCGCAGCCGCGATCCGGGCTCTGGAAACGGCCCTGAGTCAAAACCCGGCTCACCAGGCCAGTCACTCCATTCTCTCGCGGCTGCATTTCCGGCTCGGGAATCCTCACCGGTCCTGGGAACATCGCGAGGTACTGCGCACACTGCGGCAGGCGGAGGGGAAACGGGTCATCAGACCATCCGGCGCATCTGTGTCTCAATGACGGCGATGCGGTGGCGCACGGCGTCGTCCTCTTTGATGCGGCGTTCGATGGTCCGGCAGGCGTGCATGATAGTGCCATGATCCCGGGCACCGAACGCATTGCCGATTTCCTGATAGGAGAGGCCGGTGAGCTCCCGCGAAAGATACATGGCCACCTGGCGCGGAAACGCGATGGCGGCGGGGCGCTTGCGGCTGACCATGTCGGCAAGACGAATATCATAGTTCTCGGCCACACTCTTCTGGATGCGGTCGATGGTCATGACGTTCTTTGCCTCCTGCTGGAGGAGATCCCGCAGCAATTCCTCCGCAGTTTGCAGGTTCATCACCCCGTGCAGGGAAATCCATGAGACGACGCGGATGAGCGCGCCCTGCAGCCGGCGGATACTGCTGCTGATTTTGGACGCGATGAACTCCAGCAGATAAGAAGGGACCTCCACTTCCAGCGATTCCGCTTTTTTCCGGAGGATGGCGACGCGTGTTTCCTCGTCAGGCTGGGTCAGTTCTGTGGTGTGACCCCACTCGAAGCGGGTGACGAGGCGGTTTTCAAGATCCTTGATCTCACCTGGCGGGCGGTCACTGGAAAGGACGATCTGTTTGTGCCCGTCCAGCAGGGCATTGAAGGTATGAAAGAACTCCTCCTGGGAGCGCTCCTTCCCTGCGAGGAAGTGAACGTCATCAATCAACAGAATGTCCGCCTGGCGAAACCGTTTACGGAAGCGGGCGATGGAGTGGGTCTGGAGCGCGTGGATGAACTGATTGGTGAACTCCTCGCTGGTAATGTACACCACCCGCGCGCGCGGCTTGCGTTCCCGTGCCGCGGCCCCGATGGCGTGCATGAGGTGCGTCTTCCCGAGTCCGCTGCCGCCATAGAAAAACAGCGGATTGTAAGAGCGCCCCGGGCGCTGAGCCACAGCCTGGGCGGCGGCATGGGCGAACTGGTTGTTCGTGCCCACGACAAAGGAATCGAAAGTATGAGCCGGCGACAGGCCCTCTGCGGGCGTCTTCTCCGCTTCATCTTCGAACAGGATATCCTCGATCTGACGTGTCCCCTCGTTGTGCGGATCGACCGTGGAAAGCGGCACGCCGGCGTGATTTTCCTCCGAAGCGGCCGCGAGTGAGGCGTCCACTTCAAACACAAAGGCATGTTGAATTCCCGTGATGGCGCCAAACGCGGATTGGAGCGCAGGCAGATAGTTCATTTCGATCCACAACTGATGGATCGAATCCGGAACGAGGAGAAGCACGGCGTCATCGCCGGCGGACTTGAGCTTCAGTGAGGAGAACCACCGTGCGTATGCATCCGGGCTAACGCCGGCGCGAAGGTGGCTGGTGACATGTTTCCAAAGGGTTTCAAGCTGGTCGTGTGCTGGCATTGGCTGAATATGTCATCTGCCCTCTGTGGGACCCCCTGGCATCCTCCCCCAAGGATGCCGGGCATGCGCGTCTCCGCTGCGGCCAGCAAGTGGCCAAAGCGCCGGAAAACACGGCTGAGTCTCACAAATGACAGGGTAAGGAACATAGAGATCGGTAGATGGTTCATCGCGGACACAGAACAGGGTTCCGCTTACTGAGCAGCCGTACGGCGACAGTAACTGAATCGCGCTCGACGACTCTCCCCAAGCCATTCCCCTGCAGTGCCGGAAGGCACAGAAGCGGTGGCGAAGTGGCGGTTGCGGGAGATCATGACAGGCGGTGGATGCGCACTAATTGCGTGCCTGAGGTTTAAGCAATACGGCGAAAGTGCCAAGCAAAATCAGCTTCTTCACGACAACTTTTTTTAGAACGCGCTCTTGACGCGATTTCTGTTAGGGTGATTTTTGTTAGGCGCTTCGGATGCCCTTAAAATCAGCCCTCAAACAGTCCTTTTACGGTAACGCAATGCGCGGAAGGCTTCCGCGCAAGTGCCTCACCGGACAGGGAATTCTAAAAAAATTTGAGGATGGACCGCAGAGCGGGCAGGGTGTTCAATCGCGCCTGAAGATTCATAAAAACAGGGTTCAGTATTATCCGGCCTGGATTGGTCATTCGTGCTTGAGCCTGCCAGGGGGGGCCGCTAGCCTCGCGCCTCATTTTTCAACCGCAGCATCCGCCCCCCATGTCTCAAAATATCGAATCCAGCCTCTCTGAGAAACGTGTGTTCAAGCCCACCGCCGCTTTCTCAAAGGCAGCCCGGGTCAAGTCTCTCGCCGATTACCGGAAACTCCACGCTGAGAGCATCAAGTCACCGGAGAAATTCTGGGCGCGTGAGGCGGCCGAACTGACCTGGGAGCAGAAATGGAGCACCGTGCTGGAGTGGAAGGCACCGTTCGCGAAGTGGTTCAGCGGAGGCAAAATCAACATGGCCGGGAACTGTGTAGACCGTCACGCGCTGAATCCCGCGCGGAAGAACAAGGCGGCCATCATTTTCGAAGGTGAACCGGGCGATACACGAACACTCACCTACCAGCAGTTGCACCGTGAAGTCTGCCGTGCCGCCAACATGCTCAAGGCCAACGGGGTAAAGGCGAAAGACCGCGTCATCATCTACATGCCCATGGTGCCCGAGGCGGTGATCGCAATGCTCGCCTGTGCGCGTATCGGCGCAGTGCACAGCGTCATTTTCGGAGGCTTCAGTGCGCATGCGATCTATGACCGCATTCTCGACAGCGGGGCCACTCATGTCGTCACCGCCGACGGCGGCTGGCGCCGCGCGAAGATCGTGCCGCTGAAGGACAACGTGGACGCTGCGCTGAAAATGGGGAAGACACCGGTGAAGGGCGTGATCGTGCTGAAACGCACCGGCCAGGAGATTAGCATGACAACGGGCCGCGACGTGTGGTGGCACGATGAAATTGCAAAGGTGGACGCAAACTGTCCCGCGAAGGGCTTCGATGCCGAGCACCCGCTCTACATCCTCTACACCAGCGGCAGCACGGGAAAACCGAAAGGCATCCTGCATACGACCGGTGGCTACGCCGTGGGCGTCTATGCCACCAGCAAATACATCTTCGACCTGCGCGATGACGACATCTACTGGTGCACCGCGGACGTGGGCTGGGTCACAGGGCACAGTTACATCACCTATGGGCCGCTCCTCAATGGAGCCACCGTCCTCATGTATGAGGGGGCACCGGATACACCGCACATGGGGCGGTTTTGGGAAATCGTGGAAAAGTACCGTGTTTCGATTCTCTACACCGCGCCCACAGCGATCCGCGCGTTCATCAAGTGGGGCGACGAGCATGTAACAAAGTTCGATCTCTCCAGTCTGCGCCTCCTGGGCAGCGTGGGGGAGCCGATCAATCCTGAGGCGTGGATGTGGTATCACCGTATGATCGGCGGCGAACGCTGTCCCATCGTCGATACCTGGTGGCAAACCGAAACCGGCGGGATCATGATCAGTCCGCTGCCGGGTGCCATTCCAACCAAACCTGGCACAGCGACCCTGCCGTTCTTCGGCATCGACGCCGCGATTGTTGATGAGAAGGGCAAGGAATGCGGTCCCAATGAAGGCGGCCGCCTTGTCATTCGCAAGCCATGGCCCTCCATGCTGCGAACGCTGTGGGGCGACAAGAAGCGCTATCAGGATGTCTACTGGAAGGAATACAAAGGCTGGTATCTCACCGGCGACGGAGCCCGCCGCGACAAGGACGGCTACTTCTGGATCGTGGGTCGCCTCGATGACGTGCTGAATGTCAGCGGTCACCGCCTCGGCACCGCTGAAGTGGAAAGCGCCCTCGTTTCCCATCCCGCGGTGGCCGAGGCCGCCGTCGTGGGGCGTCCGGATGAAATCAAGGGCCAGGCCCCCGTCGCATTCGTAACGCTGAAGTCAGGACAGAAGGCCGGCGAAGATCTGGTGAAGGCTCTCAAAAATCACGTCGCCAAAGAGATCGGTGCCATCGCGAGGCCGGACGACATCCGCTTCACCGCCGCCCTGCCCAAAACCCGCAGCGGAAAAATCATGCGCCGCCTCCTCAAGGAAATCTGCGCCGGCGGCACGATCAAAGGCGATACCACCACGCTGGAGGATTTCAGCGTCGTCGCCAGCCTCGCGGAGAAGGGGAAGGATGAGGAGTGAAGCTCAAATCTAGACCCCGAGGTATCTGCCGGGCCGGTGATTCAGCGTGAGGATGCCTCCAATAGTCACGGCACCCACCACTGACTGCAGGACCCGCAGAGGCGGCACAATGAAGAAGGCGGCGAGAACGACCGCCACATCGACCGACATCTGGATCTTCCCCGCGCTGAGGCCCTTCGACTGTTGAAGCCACTGGGCCAGGATATTGACGCCGCCGACACTGGCCTTGTGTCGAAGCAGTGCGATCAGGCCAAATCCCACCAGGAAGCCGCCCAGCACTGCCGCAGCCCAGGGGTTGAGAAATTCGAAGCGAACCACCCGCGGGGCAATGGCCGTACACGCAGAAACAAGCGCCACCGCACAGAAACTCTTGAGAGTGAACTCCCTTCCCATGCGGTGCCACGACAACCAGAAAAAGGGCAGGTTGAAAGCAAAGAAAAAGATTGCGAGGCTCCAGCCACTCGCATAGCAGGCGAGAAATGCCGCCCCCGCCACTCCGCCGGTGAGCAGGCCGGCGTGGGCAAACATGGTGAGCCCCAAAGCGACGAAAGAGGAGCCTGTTATGATTGCATGACTGTCATCCAGCCAGGTATGCGCGAGTCGTTCTGTAGTGCCGGACGTCATCCCCGGATTCAAGCAGATGGTGTGCCTCAGAGAGAGGGTTTCAGCCCCCGCGAAATGAGACCACAATCACCGGGAAACGTCAGCGCCGCGCCCGCTTGGCCGCCAGTACTTCCTCTATTTTTCCGAGGGGCAGGCAGTTCACAATGTCCTCCCGGGTGAGCCAACCCTTGCGGGCGGCGCGCACTCCGAACCACAGATCCTGGAGGCCCGCAGTGCTGTGGGCATCGGGATTGATGGAGCATTTCACACCCTTCTCTTTCGCCATGCGCCACCAGCGCCAGTCCATATCGAGGCGCCAGGGACTGGCGTTGAGTTCGATGATGGTGCCGGTGGCGGCGCAGGCATCGATAATGGCGGGGACATTCACCGCGTAGCTCTCGCGCTTGAGGAGCAGACGCCCGGTGAGGTGGCCCAGCATGGTAACATGAGGGTTTTCGATGGCGCGGATGATACGCTTCGTCTGGTCGGCTTCGGAAAGGGTGAAGACGTTATGCACGCTGGCGACGGTGTAGTCGAGTTCCGCGAGAAGATCGTCGGGAAAGTCGAGAGAGCCATCCTTCAGGATGTCCACCTCGCTGCCGGTAAAAATGCGGAAATCACCTTTCCACTGGCGGTTCATTTCGTGGATGGCGGTGATTTGTTCGCGCAGACGTTCTTCACTCAGGCCGTTGGCCTGGAAGGACGCCTTGCTGTGATCCGCGATGCCGAGGTACTGCAGACCGAGTTCGATGGCCGCCTCCGCCATTTCCTGGAGCGTGGCGACACCGTCGCTGGCGGTGGTATGATTGTGAAAAGTGCCGCGCAGGTTTTCCAGTTCGATGAGTGTGGGCAGCCCGCCGGTTTCCGCTGCGAGCAGTTCGCCGGAGGCCTCGCGCAGCGCGGGATCGATGTAATCGAGCCCGAGGACGCGGTGAAGGTCCCGCTCTTCGTAAACGCTGGAAGGTGGCGCCGGGGAATCGGGATTCACCGGTGCAAGGCGGTATTCGTTCAGCGTCCAGCCATGCGCGAGAGCCCGGCTGCGCATCAGGATATTGTGTTCCTTGCTGCCGGTGAAGTAGGCGAGGGCAAAGGCCCACTCTTCATTCTTCACCGCGCGCAGATCGCACTGGAGGCCGTTGACGAGGCGAATGCTGCTCTTGGTCTCACCATTGGCGATGACCGACGCAACGAACGGCGCATGCACGAAGGCCTCCATGACGGCCTGCGGGCTCTTTGTCGCAACGAGAAAATCGAGATCGTGAACGGTTTCCTTGCCCCGGCGGAACGATCCTCCGACCTCCGCCCGGGAGGTTTCCGGCAGACCGCGGAGAAACTCA
>DATAIE010000912.1:0-2073 GCA_036262875.1 Verrucomicrobiales bacterium | reverse complement strand
ACGCAAACGGCACGCCTGCACGCGGCCGCATGGAAACGGTTGTTTGACGATTACCTGAAAGAGATAGGCGTCCGTACCGGGTCGACGTTCAGAGCGTTTGATCTCGACGATGACTATCGACTGCATCTCGATGGCAAGCCGCGACACGAAGGCGTACGTGATTTCCTGAAATCGCGCGGGTTGAGCCTGCCGCTCGGATCACCCACCGACGGCCCAGATCGCGAAACCCTTTATGGCATGGGCAACAAGAAGGACGGATATTTTGAAGCCGAGTTGCGGGAAACCGGCGTCACCGTTTATCAGGGAACCGTCGAGTTCCTCCGGATCGCCAAGCAGGCGGGCTTGAAGCTGGCGGTGGTCTCCTCCAGTCACCATTGTGCTGGCATCGTAGCGACCGTGGGCTTGACGTCGCTATTTGAGGCCCGCGTCGACGGCCACGATATCGACCGGCTTCACCTTCCAGGCAAACCGGCTCCCGACGCATTTCTTGAAGGGGCGCGGCGCCTGGCGGTCGAGCCCCAGCGCGCGATTGTGATTGAAGATGCGCTGGCCGGCGTCCGAGCTGGACATGCGGGAGGCTTCGGATTGGTGATCGGCGTCAACCGGCGCAATCAGGCTGCGGCGCTTCGAGAGCACGGCGCCGATGTCGTCGTCGCGGATCTTGCCGAACTCTTGCCGCACCCCTCGGAATCCTCATCTCACCCACAGCGGTAAGTCGCATATCTCGAGGGAGCCTACATGATCCATCGTCCTCGGTTTCATCCGCCTCCGCATATCTATCCGCCAGATGAATGGAACTTGATTGAAAAACGATTCATGCCTGACCTGCTCGAGCAGGGCGAGACCATGTTCGCCTTGGGCAACGGCTACCTTGGCATGCGCGGCTGCTTTGAGGAGGGCGGACCAATAGGTCAGAACGGCACCTTCATCAACGGGTTCTACGAAAGCTGGCCG
The DNA here is from genome assembly GCA_036262875.1 of Verrucomicrobiales bacterium. Classification (GTDB taxonomy): domain Bacteria; phylum Verrucomicrobiota; class Verrucomicrobiia; order Verrucomicrobiales; family V1-33; genus V1-33. The sequence goes on along the minus strand of DATAIE010000912.1, from coordinate 1,119 downwards.
ATCATCTACCCTGAGAACGCATACGGGCTGGCCACGACAGGTCAAACGATCGTTAACGTTACCGACAGCAAGAACATCAAGCTGTACGTGGATGACGAACCGTTTTGGCTTCCGCATGCCAACGTCCGGAGCTTTGACCGGCGGCTCAATATGAAAGCCGGGACTCTCGATCGCGACATCATCTGGGAGACACCGTCTGGCAAGCGCGTTTCGATCACGTCACGCCGCCTCGTGTCGTTTGAACATCGTCATGTGGCGGCCATGTTCTATCAAATCACGCTGCTGAACGCCGCGGCCCCGGTTGCACTGTCATCCGAAATGATTGCCAACGAGGCGGCCCCCAGGCGCGCCAATTACGATCCGAGACAAGCGAAGATGTTCAGCGAGAAGGTGCTGAACCACCGGCTCAGCTATGCCAAGGATCGGCGTATCGTGCTCTGTCATGCGACGAACAAGAGCGGAATCGTGCTCGCTTGCGCGATCGACCATGTGCTGGAAACATCGTTGCGCGCGACGTGGAAAATCAATTACACGCCCGACGGGGGTCAAGTAGTCGCCAGTATCGACGCCGAACCAGGCCAGCCCATCACGTTGATGAAATATGTGGTCTACCATACGAGCCACACGGCATCGGCTGAAGAGGTCTGCGCGCGGGCTGAACGCACGCTTGACCGGGCGGTGGAATCGGGGTTTCCGGCGTTGCTGGCCGAACAGCAACGGTTCATGGACGACTTCTGGGAACGCAGCGACGTGAAGGTCATGACCAATCCCGATCGAGCCAAAGCCTCGACCACAGCGGTGCAACAGGCGTTGCGGTTCAACTTGTTTCATGTGCTGCAAGCCTGCGCGCGCGCGGAAAACACCGGCGTACCGGCGAAAGGACTGACCGGAGCCGCCTATGAAGGGCACTACTTTTGGGACACTGAGATCTATGTGCTGCCGTTTTTGACGTATACCGCGCCTCGGATCGCCAAAAATTTATTGAGGTTCCGGCATGGCATGCTCGACAAAGCGCGCCAACGGGCACGGGAACTGAATCAGCGGGGGGCCATGTTTCCCTGGAGGACAATCAACGGAGACGAAGCCTCGGCCTATTATGCGGCGGGGACCGCCCAGTAC
>DATAIE010000911.1:0-8758 GCA_036262875.1 Verrucomicrobiales bacterium | reverse complement strand
GGAAAGGGGACTGCGTAGGCGGCCATGGCCGCCGCATGCAGGAAGAAGAGAACGCACAGCGAAAACCGGCCTTGGACCACCCGTGTGCCCGGAGGGTCCTGCGTCCGCAGTTCCGCCGCCGGCGGGGCAAAAGGGCCGGATGGGCCTTGCGGGTCCAATCCCTCCCCGGGCTCCCGGGCTGGCTGCGGAATGAGAGACAAAGTAAATCGGAATGGTGGAGCGCCGGGCAGTAGCGGAACGCCCTATTTTTTCCCCGCCCAGCGCGCAGGATCGACGCGATAGAATAATCGAAGGCCTTCATAGAGCGCCGGGTGCTTCTGTCGCAGCAGAGCTGGAGCCCCGAGGAACATTTCCGTGGCCACGGCGAAGACCTCGACCGGCTCACCGGCGGAAGCTTTTTCCAGCAGTCCGGGGGACGCTTTCTCAAACTCAGCACAGCGCAGGCGGGCCCATGGAGCGAGCAACAGCGTCTCCGGCAGGCCGGACCTGCCGGCCGTTTCCCATCCCAGTTCCGCCGCGATGGGGGCAAGAGCCGCGTTTCCTTCGTCGCGGGGATCCGTGGCCTGGCGTTTGGCTTCGTCCCAGAGAAGGGCCACGCTGCTGGTGCGGGCCTCGGCGTTTTGATCACCCTTTCGATGGAGATAGACTGTGAGAATATTCGGATAATTGACTTCGCTCTCGCCTCCGGAATTCAGAAGAAGCAGGCAGGCGTTTCCGGCGATGGGTACCTGCTCCGCGTAGGTGACTTCCTCCATCGAGCCGGCGGGGCGAAACAGCTTGCCGTCCACAAACTGGAGCACCTTGTCCTGATAGGGAGCCCTCAGTTCCAGAGGCAGCCGCTCATACAACGGTACATCCCGGTGGAGGTAGACCAGCCACCGGCGGGGATAGGCATAGTAGCGCAGGCGCCAAATCCCTCCTGCCCGGCGCACACGGATGACCACCCACCAGCCGATCAGGAGGATGATGAAAAATGAAAAAGGATAGACGTAGGACAGGTTGGCGAAACTGATTCGCATGGAGGGAAGGGTGCTGTGGGAAGCCGGATTAGTAAGGGCTTCGCCAACCGAGTAAACAGGACGTTTCAGGGATCGATCAGGGCGTCACCGCCGCCTTCACCCTGAGATATTGCCTCGGTTCCTGCCGGAGGGAAAAGACGGATCGCACCGTTACCAGCTCCATGTTTTCAGGAAGTGGCGAGGCGCTCACCAGGGTGAGCCGGGGAATGCCGTCCGTGGGGCTGTTTTCGTCCCACCAGGACGTGAGGTCGGTGCTGTGCTGCGGAAGGACACTCAGGCCCGTCATCCCTGTGCGGCGGGTGAACCGGATGGCCGGATACGTTTCGCCGGAGTCCGTATGAGTCATGATGACAGGGAGCCCGCCAACAGCCCCCCGCCCTGGATGAAGCCCCAGGGCACACTCCATCACGTTGGAGATGCCGTCATTGTCAGGGTCCGAACCGGGATCCGCGATGACACCGGGATTCCTGATAAAATAGCGGGCCTTCCATTCCGCATAGGTGGCACAGCGGGGGTCCACTTCGATGTCCCACGGTTCGGTGCCCAGGGAGGCAAGGACCTCCTGCGGACCGCTCCCGTCCATATCGCCCCGGCTGACTCCCTGGTCTCCGACGGTGTTCGGAAACCCGTTGGTGCCGGTGTCCACCCAGTAGACCTTCCCCGCGGGAATATCGAGCGTCATCCCGTGAGGGGTATCCAGATTTTGGTAGAGTGTCTGCACCGCCGGGCTGGTGGCGGCATTGACGGGGAGTGCGCTCAACGGACAGCGCATGATCTTCCCGGCGTTGCGGTTTACCCAGTAGAGCATTTGCCCTGCGGTATCCACACAGACGGCACGGGTTTCCAGATTGCCGGAGACCACCGTTTCCCGGCTGCTTCCGTCCAGATTCATGCGGAAGACATTACCTGTGTTGGCCGTCAGGCCGTCAAAGTCCCCCCAGTAGATTTTGCCTGCCGCGAGGTCGAGTTCCAGGTAGTAGGGCTGGTAGGTGGCATCCGTCACCAGCGTGAGCGGATTGGTTCCATCGAGATTGATGCGCCGGATCTGGGCGTTTTGCTGGTCGCAGAAATAGAGATGCCCTGCGGCAAGGTTCAGCCGCAGGTCCGCCGGAAACGCAGGGGTGGGAGTCAGCGCGAACACATCGGTGCGGTTCGTGCCGTTGAGGTTGAGCTTGTACAGCTTGTCCGTGCCGTTGTCGGCGTAATAGATGAGATTGTTCGTCAAGTCGAGGGCAAGCCCGCGGACATTGGAGCCGGCATTGCTGAGCACCGTGGTGCGTCCGGTGCCGTCATAGCCTGCCCGCTCTAAAAGGCCGGCACCCCGGTTCGACCAATAGATCCCTCCCGCCCGGGCCATAACAGCATGCACAAGGAAAAGCACGGCAAGGGCGGGCGTCTTCATGGGTCTTGGAGGGGATGGGTGCTGGCGGCCTTTCCGGATATTCCGCCGGTCAGTACCGAAAGGTTGCAGCAAAATGAGGCGGAGGGTCAATGAGTATGTCGGTGCCACGAATGAAAAGCCTGCGGCGGGCGGACCTCCGGGGTTCCCTCACCTTGCAGAACGGTAAAATGCCTCTACCGTCCGCGCCGTCGTGACTCCCGTGCTCGACAGACCAGTGCTCGTCTTGAACCGGCTGTGGCAGCCGGTGAATACCTGCACCGTGCGGCGTGCCGTGACTCTGATGTTTCTCGGTCACGCCTGCGTCGTCTCGGTGGATGACGGGCGCAATTTTGCCACCCATGACCTTCGGTCGTGGAGAGAGATCTCCCGTCAGTCTCTCAACGGCCATGCCGCGACTGCACCGGACGTGCTCCGCACCGTATCGGCGGCTTTCATGCTGCCGCAGATCATCGTGGTAACACTGTATGACCGGATGCCCAGGAAGGAGATAAAGCTGACGCGCCAGAATATCTTTATAAGAGACAAACACGTCTGTCAGTATTGCGGCCGCGGCTTCGAAGTTCGCGAACTGAATCTGGATCACGTCATCCCGCGCGATAAAGGCGGGCGCACGACCTGGGAAAACCTGGTCACTTCCTGTGTGCGCTGCAATACGCGGAAGAGCAATAAAATGCCCGCCGAGGCGCGGATGTTTCCACTTCAGGAGCCCCGTCCTCCGCGCTGGCGCCCCTTCTTCAGTGCGGTGAGGGGAACGAATACCTGTGACAGTTGGAAATATTTTCTGGAACTGGAACACGCCAACTGAGACCTGCCATGCGCATTCTGTTTTGTTTGCTCCTTTTCCTGACGACTGCCTTTGCCGGGGAACGTCCGTTGAACTTTATCCTGGTGCTCGTCGATGATATGGGAGCCACGGACTGCGGCTGCACAGGCAGCACCTTTTACAGGACTCCCCATATCGACCAACTGGCGCGCGACGGGATGACGTTCACGCGCTCGCTCAGTGCCTGCACGGTCTGCTCCCCCACGCGTGCGGCACTGCTCACGGGAAAGTATCCGGCGCGTGTCCACATCACGGATTGGATTGCGGGGCACGGGCGGCCGTATGCCAGGCTGTTGCCGCCGGACTGGTGTAAAGAATTGCCCGCCGCGGAAGTCACGCTGCCGGAAATGCTGAAGACGAAAACCTATGCCACGGCATCCATTGGCAAATGGCATCTCGGCAATGCGGCGCCGGAGGCGCACGGATTCGATCTGAATATCGGCGGAACAGCCAAAGGCCAGCCGGCGGCCTGGTTCCCCCCTTACAAAAATGCCGCGCTGCCGGACGGACCCGCAGGTGAGTTCCTCACGGAGCGCCTCACGGTAGAGGCGGAGCGGTTCATGACGGCACGAAAGGATCAGCCGTTCTTTCTGTATTTTCCGCACTTTGCAGTGCACACGCCGCTGGGAGGCAAAAAGGAGGTGATCGAAAAATACAAAGCCGCCGCCAAAGACGGAGCTCCGCAGAGAAACGCCGTCTACGCCTCGATGGTCGAAGGCGTGGATGACAGTGTGGGCCGCCTGCGTGCCAAAGTGAAAGAATTGGGACTTGCGGACCGAACCGTTTTTATCTTCACGTCTGACAACGGCGGCCTGATCAACAACCCGGAGAAGCCCATCACCACCAACCTCGGACTGCGCGACGGCAAGGGTTCCGCATACGAGGGCGGCGTTCGCGTTCCGCTGCTGATTCAATGGCCGGGTCTGACTGCGCCGGGTTCGCGCTGTGCGGTGCCGGTCATCAGCATGGACTTGTGCGCCACCATTGCGGCTGCGTCCGGAATGACCACTCCAAAGGATGGTGTGGATCTGCGTCCGCTGCTGTCCGGCGGGAGCATTGCGGAGCGCCCGCTTTTCTGGCACTATCCGCACTATCATCCCGGCGGCGCGTCGCCTTACACGGCCGTGCTGTCCGGAGGATGGCGGTTGATCCGGTTTTACGAAGACAACCGTACGGAGCTTTATAACATCAAAGACGATCCGGAGGAACGCAAAGATCTCTCCTCCGCCCATCCTGACAAAGTGAGGGCGATGAGTGCCCTTATCGATGCCTGGCTCAAAGAAACCGGAGCCCAAATGCCGGTGCCAAACCCCGCCTTCGACAGCGTTAAGGATAGGGATCCCCGGCAGCGGTGGGGCTCATAGACCAAACTGGAAGGGGGGGCTGCCGCCCGCGGATGCAGAGAAGAAGCACCTTTACACCGGCGTGTCCCCGCAAAGGATCATCGAAATTCGAGCCCCCTTTTTTCATCCCAATGACCTCCCTTTTCACCAGATTGCTCCCGTTGTTCTGCACTGCTGCGGTCCCTGTAATGGCGGGCCTCGCTCTCGCAGCCGGCGAGAATTACAAAGAGCCCGACTTTCCTGTGCCGCCGGAGGCCGTGGTGAAGCCCGGTGTCCCCGCGGGAAAGATCGAGCGTTTCCAGTGGAAGAGTACGGTGGCCTATCCCGGCACGATCCGGAACGTGTCGATCTACGTGCCGGCGCAGTACAAACCGGACAGCTCCGCGGCGCTCATGGTCTTTCAGGACGGCCACTCCTATGTGAATCCGAAGGGCGATTTCAAAACTCCTGTCGTGTTCGACAATCTCATTGCGGCCGGTGAAATGCCGGTGACCATCGGTGTCTTTATCGATCCCGGTGTGTTCGCGGATTCACTGCCGGAGGAAACGAACTGGAAGGTGCTGGAAAAAATGAAGAGCAACCGCTCCGTGGAATACGACACGCCCAGCGCCGACTATGCAAAGTTCCTCGAAAAGGAAATCCTGCCGGAAGTCGCGAAGCGGTTCACCTTTTCGCCGGATCCGGACAAACACGCGATCTGCGGCATCAGCAGCGGCGGCATCTGTGCCTTCACTGCGGCATGGGAGCGTCCGGACCTTTTCCGGAAGGTGCTCAGTCACGTCGGCAGCTTCACGAATATCCGTGGCGGTTATCATTACCCGTTCCTGTTGCGCAAGACGCCGCCGAAGCCGCTGCGTGTGTTCCTTCAGGACGGAGCGCACGATCTCGATAACATTCATGGCAATTGGGTGCTCGCGAATCAGATGATGGCTAACTCCCTGGCCTTCGCGAAATACGACTCCAAATTCGTCACGGATGAACGCGGAGCCCACAGCGGCAAACACGGCGGCAGCATTCTGCCGGATTCGCTGCGCTGGCTGTGGCGCACGAAATAGGCCTCACCTTCCGCCAAAAATAGCGCTGCCGACCCTGACAATCGTTGCCCCTTCGGCAATGGCCTGCGGGAAATCGCCGCTCATGCCCATGCTGAGCTCCGGCAGGGGCGCGCCCGTGGCAGTGCTGAGCTGATCACGCAAGGTGCGAAGCGCCGCGAAGTGAGGGCGGGTTAGTTCCGGATCATCCGCCAGCGGCGGGATGGTCATGAGTCCGCGAATGTGAATCCCTGGCAGGTTCAGCAGGGAGGGCAGGGCGGCGCGAACGCTGGTCGCATCGAACCCGAATTTTGCGGTATCACCCGCGACGTTAACCTGGAGAAGCACCCCGGGGCGCAGATTCAGTTCCACGGCAATACGGCTGATATCCATGGCCAGATCCGCACTGTCCACGCTGTGAAACATTTCACACAGGGGCAGCACTTTTCTGATTTTGTTGGACTGAAGGTGACCGATGAAATGCCAGCGGGCGGATGGCAGTTGAGGGATTTTAGTAACGGCCTCCTGCACACGGCTTTCCCCGAAGAGCGATTGTCCCGCCTCCATGGCTTCACGAATCGCTTCGACGGGAAACGTCTTACTGACGGCGCAGAGCTGCACGCTGAGGGGATCACGGCCAGCACTGATGGCAGCCCCCGTGATCTGCCCGCGGATTTCAGTCAGTCGTTCAGAAACAGAGGTCATGCGGGCGGGAGCGAAAAGAAATCATCCGCTGTCCGGCTCGTGGCGGAGGCGAGGGATTCCAGACTTACGCCGCGCAGTTCAGCGATGCGTTCAGCCGTGTGGCGGACGAAGGCAGGTTCATTGCGTTTTCCCCGGTGGGGCACGGGTGCGATGTAGGGGCTGTCGGTCTCCAGCATAAAGCTGCCGTCTGCCGCCGCAGCGGCACAGGCTGCCACTTCCGGTGCTTTGGGATAGGTGGCAATACCGGTGAAACTGATGAGATGACCTGCGGCGACCATGGGTGCGGCTTCCTCCCATGGCAGAATCCAGCAGTGAAAAACGGCACGCAGGTTTCCCTGAAACGGCGTGACCAGTTTGACGATGTCCCGCCAGCATTGCATGCCCGTGCGGTCCCGCTGGTGGACGACCACATTTTTCTTCACTTCCGCCGCGAGCTCCAACTGTGCGCGGAAGAACTCCTGCTGCCTTGTCTGATAGTCGGCGAGTCCCCAGCCTTCCGGAGGATTGTGATAGTAATCGAGTCCCATCTCGCCGAGTCCGGCGCAGCGGGGATGTTGTGAGAGGGTGTGAAGTTGTGCGAGCCAGTCAGGCTCGGTTACTTCCGTAACGTAACAGGGATGCACGCCCACGGTTGCCCACACATTTGGAAAACGGTCCGCGATTTCCAGGCAGGCGCGGCTGCTGGGGAGGTCACAGCCAATCGCCACGATGCGGCTCACCCCCGCAGCGAGTGCGCGATCGATGATCGCAGGCAGTTCGTTCCGCAGGGAATGGGATTCGAGGTGCGCGTGAGTATCGGTCAGCATCGCTCAGGAAAAGACCACGGTCCGGTTGTTGAACGCGAGCACCTTCCGCTGCACATGCCAGCGCACTGCGCGGGCAAGCACCACCTTTTCAAGATCGCGGCCCTGGCGGATAAGGTCGTTCACGGTGTCCTTGTGGGAAACACGAATGACGTCCTGCTCGATGATGGGGCCCTCATCCAAATCGGCGGTGACGTAGTGACTCGTGGCACCGATGATTTTCACACCCCGTGCGTGGGCGCTGTGATAGGGTCTGGCACCAGGAAAGGCCGGGAGAAAGCTGTGATGGATGTTGATCACACGGTTCGGCCACTCCGCCGAAAATTCATTGCTGAGAATCTGCATGTAGCGCGCCAGCACGATGGTATCGATGCCGTGATCCTTCATCAGTGCCTGCTGCCGCGCTTCTGCGGCGGCTTTGTTTTCCCGGGTTACTTCGATGACGTGAAAGGGAATGCCAAACCGCTCTGCGGCGGGGCGGAGGGCCTCATGGTTGGAAACGATGACCGGGATATCGGCGTCCAGTTCGCCGGCGTCATGACGGCTCAGAAGATCGTAAAGGCAATGCGCCTCCCTGCTCACGAACAGCGCGAGCCGGTGCCGTTCATCGGTAAAATGGAGGCTCCACGTCATTTGACGCGGCTCCGCCAGGGCGCGGATAAAGACCGGCAGGTCAGCGCGCGGGATGACGAACTTTTCCAGATCCCACTCCACGCGCATAAAAAAGACACCATCCACGCTGTCCACGTGCTGGTCGAACTGAATGATGTTGCCGCGGTTTTCCGAGATGAACGAGGCGACGGCGCGCACCAGCCCCGGCTGGTCCGGGCAGTGAATGAGAAGAATGGCGTGAGGCATGAAGGTGGTCAGATCAGCTTGCCGTTTTCGATGCGCAGCGGTCGTTTCATGAGTGCGGCAAGTTTTGGATCGTGAGTGACCACCACGAGCGCCGTGTGGAGTTCGGCGTTCAGTTCCAGCAGCAGATCCATGAGGGCCCTGCCGGTGGCCGCATCCAGTGCGCCGGTGGGTTCGTCGGCAAGAAGCAGACCCGGCTGGCGGATCAGAGCCCGCACCACGGCCACGCGCTGCTGTTCACCTCCGGAGAGTTGTGAAGGTTTTTTATCAGCGTGAGCGTTGAGCCCCACGCGGTCGAGCAGTTTCCGGGCGCGTTCAGCGGCGGCTTTGTGATCCGGCTTCTCCGCACCTGCCAGAGTGGGCACGAGCACATTTTCCAGTGCCGAGAGGTGGGGCAAAAGGTGATGAAGTTGAAAAATGAACCCGATGCGGTTCGCGCGCAGGTGGCTCAGCGCCACTTCGTCCATTTTCCCCGGATCCTCGTTAAACAATGTCACTTCGCCGGTATCCGGACGGTCAAGTGTGCCCAGGATGTGCAGCAGCGTGCTCTTCCCGCAGCCGCTCGGGCCGGTAATGGAAAGCGTTTCACCGGCATCGATCTTCAAATTTACACCCCGCAGGACCTCCTGCACCGGGGCATTCGGAGCAGCCTGGTAGGATTTGGAGACCTGTTGCAGCAAAGCGATTTGAGACATGGCGATAAGGGGCGTGACTAATGACAGTCCGTGCGCCCGGATTCAACCATGGCGTTTGGCCATTTGCGTCCGCCGTTCCCGG
>DATAIE010000910.1:0-8223 GCA_036262875.1 Verrucomicrobiales bacterium | reverse complement strand
GGCGCGCCAGCCGCACCGGCTGCATGGGAAGCGCCGCCGCCTCGCGCAGGGACCACCCCGGAGGTGCCGCAGGCAGTGGATTGTATCCATGGGCGGAGTTGAGACTCGCAAAGGTGGCATACTTCGTCTTTGCCCTCACCTTCGCGACTTCTTCCACTGTCACCGCCGGAGCGGCATTCCCCATGTTCGTGCCTACCCATGTCATCACCGCGGCTACATCCTCGTCCGACAAGACGAGAAGCGGCATGGCACTGTTGAACTTTTTGCCGTTCACCGTGATCTCCCCCGACAGTCCCTCCAAAGGAGCTCGCAACGCACGCTCCCTTTCTTTAGTTAGGAAATCCGAAGCCGCCAGCGGAGGAAACACACCCGGCACCCCCTGCCCTTCCGTCTGATGGCACACCGCACAATGCTGGCGGTAGAGCGCAGCCCCGTCGGGAGCCGCTACAACGGCGGTATGGAGAGCAACGAACAGACAAACGAGGGATCGGCGCATGGCCGGGCATTGGAACGCGCTGCATGCATCCGGTAAAGCAAAAACATGGTCTCTTCGGCACCGGTTGCACGGTGGCCCGAAACGATACATCCTTGGCGATATCATCCCCTATCGCTGCCTCCCGCCGCCGTTTTCGTGAAATGAAGCGCCGCCGCTACATTCTTCCCAATCAGTATCCCCTGGCGGGCGCTTCCGACACCGTCATCTTGCGGACCGCGTGGCCGCTTCTGACGCTCTTCCTGCTTCCCCCGCTTGCGGCCTGGCTCTGGCGCGGATGGTCCAGAGGCGAATGGGGCTGGAGTGTTATCGGACTGCTCGTCTCCGCAGGTTTCGGGAGCATTCTCTGGCGCGGACTGCTCAGCCACACCGTCGACTGCAACAGTGCACACTACCAGCGCCGCGAGCAACCCGTGCGCTACTGGCTGGTCATGGCCCTTTGGACCGCCGCTTACGCCGCTTCCATCGCATTCCTCGTCTTTGCGCCGGTCACTAAAACAGGGACGCCTCATTGAACCGGCGGATCCTGCTGGCTCCTGTAAGCCTTCAGCAGATCCTCCACGAGGATGCCATCGATCCGCATCCCGTGGTAACACGCATCCTCTATCGAAAGCTCCGTACAGTTCGCATTCCGGATCACCACTCCTTTCATCGCCACATCCTCGAACACCGCACCTGTGAGGTTCACGTCGATAAACTGCGCGCCCGCCAGAGCCACGTCACGGAATTGCGATCTGCTGAGGTCCGTGTTGATGATTTTTGACTCACTGAGGCGGGCACCTTCGACCGTGAAGTCATGCGGCATCTCAAATGGAATGTCCATGGTTACGAATGGATTTGGGCGGTCATTTCTGCGGTTTCAATGCGCTGAGAATGATGTCGATCGATTTCAAATCGGATTCCTGTTTAAAACGGGGACGCAACGCACTCATTCTCTTTACCATCGAAGTCTTTTCTTCAGCACTCATCACCATGGCATAGCGCGGAACAGTGGCTGCCATCGCCTCCAGCATAGAGGAAAAATCCGCAGGCTGATAAAAGTTCACCTCGGACAGCGAAGTTTCCATGCCTGTGAACATCTGCGTCATACCTCTTTTGATTTTCTCAAGGCCCGCCATCCGGGTTTGGTATTTGTCATCCTTCTGCAAAGTCGGAATAAACTCATCGGCCAGTTCCGAACCGAGAACTCCCAGATGCAGGGTCTGCACCTGAAGCATGGTGACTTCTGTATGCAGCGCGGGATTTTTCCGGCCCTCCATCCAATAATGCCGGAGAAGTTCTGCGGTGCCCTGCAGTTTTACCATGAAATCCGGAAGCCGCTCTTTGATGGGCAGCTTTTTGTTCCTGTTATACTCGAGGTTTTCTGCACTTGTGATTCTTTTGAATAGCGCCGTCCCCGCCTTGTCTTGAAGTGTTGGAAGAGCCACTGAAGGATTCTTCACTGCCGACGCCATTTTTTGATAGTCCTCCTGGCGCCACACACGGTCCACCGGCGGAATGACCGCTTCCTGAGCAGGTTTGGCCTCATCTCCTTTCAGCCGTGACAGAGGAAACGGCAACGCAAGGAACAGAAACAGAAGAGTGGTTTTCATAGACCGGGAGATACTCCATAGAGATAGAGAGCCCCGGAGTCAATGCTTGTGGGCCCCTGGTTCTCCAAGACCTCCTTGCAGCCCGTAAATTGAACCGGAGAATTCACTTACCCCGGCGAACACCGCAGTTCAGCGGGAACGCATCGAATGAAAATCCCGGCGATTCAACAGTTATTCCTGCACACGCAATCATACGTCACACCGGCGATGATCGCAGACGAGTGCCCCAATGATCCCGGCTACTGGCGATATGTTGAGCGATGGAATGAAATCCTGCGGGCAAAGGAACCGCCCCCGGAATGGGACTTTGCAGTGTCGGAAACGATTGGCCTCACCCGTTGGGGAGACGATTACAATCCCGGACTGTGCCGGTTCAGGTCATTCACCGGCACGGTGGATTTGCACGGCTTTCTGGAATCGAAAATCAACGGAGGCTGGCACGAATATTCGATTAACTATCCATTGTGCCGTTTGATCGCCGACACGCTGGCGCTGAAAGATGCCCCGCAGGCGATATTGTTGCACCGGGTGCTCAAGGAATCCTGCGGTTCGTTGAAAACGCTGAACGACTGGATGTACCCGCAGCAGTCCACATGGTTGCTGTTTGCCGGTCTCCTGTTGACTGCACTGGCCGGAGATCCGGCCGCCGTGGAGGAATCTGCAGTTCAAATGCTGAGCGATGAAATTGCCACCAGTGAGTGGATGAGCGAAGGTGTGGAAACGCACCACGGCGTTGCCCTCTTCAGCGAAGAAACCTTCGATCAACTGCATTCGCTGTGGGCAGACATGGGAATGTGGTGCCTCGCCCCTTTCTCGGAGTTGCCGGTCATCCACGAATTGATGGAGACGCTGCAACCTTGGAGGGTGCAGCCGTTCGACGACGCGATGCTGTGCGGGGACCTCGACACCCAATCCTTCACAAGACTCCGGGAAATCGAGGCGCATGTTTCATCCTTTGCTGACAGAAAGTGGAAACTTCCGCCCCTGGGAGCGGAATTGAGAAAGCAATTTAGGCTGAGGCAATAGGTCGAAGGAGGGTGCCCCATCTCGTTACCGGGGTGCACGATTTTATTAGGCCTTCGTATCCGCTACCAATAGCCTTTTCCCATGGGTGTTGAGAGAGAATGCCGCAGTCCAAAAATATCTCTATCGGTGCAAACACACGATGGAGCACGGAGTCATTCTGGATAACCGTGGTGAAGCCGCCCTTTGGGACATATGGACGGTAATGCTCAAAGCGGGAAGAGAACGTGTATTCAATGAGTCCGTCATCTGAATAACCCGGAATGCCGTCCGTCATTAAAATGAAAAACAGCAGAAAGTAAGTGAAAACGACAGAGGAGAATACGGCGTACCCTCGAATGAGCCATTTCAAAAACCTTTTTGCAGGAGTCATAAAGTTACATTTCCCTCACGGAAGCCTGTAGTGGAAACATCGCCGAAGAGTTCGTGCTCTTGCATGCGGATCGGCTCTGCGATCTTTAGCCCTGTCTGCTCGGATATCCATTTGGCTCCGGCGGTAGGGATCGAACCTACGACCTAGTGGTTAACAGCCACCCGCTCTGCCGCTGAGCTACGCCGGAACGACAAATCTTCCCCTCGTGCGGGGAGCGGCGACCATGGGGGAGCGAAGAGGGTTTGCAAGAGAATATTTAGAGTTTGGAATGAAAGCGCTGCGCCGGGGAAAGAGCCGGATTGGCGTTTTCTTTTCAGCCCGCCCGGCCATGCTGGAGGATGATCGGACATGAAATCATCACGGCCTCGGCCGGCGCGGGAAAGACGTGGAGGCTCACCCTCCGCTACATCCGGCTGCTGGCGATGGGTGCCGCGCCTGGATCGATCATCGCACTGACGTTCAGCCGGAAAGCGGCCCGGGAGTTTTTCACCGCCATCCTTCACCGGCTGGCGAAGGCCGCCCTGGAGGAGTCCGCCGCGATCCGCCTGGCCGCCGACGCAAGGATGCCGGAATTGCGCCGCGGCGATTTTGTCAGGCTGCTCGCCTCGCTGGTGCGGGAAATGCCGTCTCTCACGCTGGGGACGATGGATTCGTTTTTCGTCCGTATGGCCCGCAGTTTTCCGATGGAACTGGGGCTGACCGGCGACTTCGCGATTCTGGATGAGCACCAGCGCGGGCTGGAGCAGGCCCGGGTGCTGAGCCGGGTCTTCGCGCCGGGACAGTTGAATGAAGCGGGCCGGCGGGAATTCTTCCACGCGTTTCAGCAGGCCACGTGGGGCAAAGACGAAGTGCGGCTCAAGCAGTTGCTGGCTGATTTTCTCAAGGACTGGCAAAAGTATTACCTCGAAGAACCGTCCGCCGCTCTCTGGGGACAGCCCTCCGCCATCTGGCCTCATGGCAGACCATTTGGTTCGGATACACCGCTCTCCACTTTGATCGATGGAGCGCGGACTGCCATGCACCGGGCACCGGAGTTGAAAGACGCCCAGCGCGATTTGCTGGAAAAGCTCTTTTCAGGACTTGAGTCCCACACCCCAGGCACACCCGTCGGCAACGAATGGAAAACCGTAATCGGCAGGCTGCTGGAGGCATTGCCGGAACTGGAGGCGGGCGAAACCGTCATTACCATCGCCCGCACCAAAGCCACCCTGTCCGTGCCCTTTGCACAGCGTCTCCACGCGCTCATCCAGGCGTTCGTGCGCGACACGATCACCGTGTGCCTCTACCAGACGCGGGGCATTCACCGCATTCTGGCGCTCTACGACCGTCACTACCATGACATGGTGAGGCGTCAGGGACGGCTGACCTTTCGCGACGTCCAATTGATCCTGAGCGGGGACATCGCGCCGGAAGTCCGCGGCAGCGAAGCCCTGACCGCCAAACGCGGAATCGAATGCGCCTCCCGTCAAAGCATCGACTACCGCCTCGACGCGCGCTACGAGCACTGGCTGCTGGATGAATTTCAGGACACCAGCCGCGGACAGTGGCGGGTATTGCAGAATCTTTGCGACGAAGTCATTCAGGACGCGGAAGGCACCCGGTCGTTCTTCGCGGTGGGGGATGAAAAGCAGAGCATCTTCACCTGGCGTGGGGCGGAGCCCGGACTCCTCGGCGAGATCGTGGAGTTTTATAACCACGGAGAGGGTAACAGCATCGCCGTCGTCCCGCTCGCCCTCTCCCAGCGCAGCGGCCCCGCCGTCATCCGCATGGTGAACCGTCTCGCTGGAAATCTCCCGCGACTGGAGGAACTGGAAAAAGTGGCGGGTGCCGTGAAGCTGTGGCCGTGGCAGGACCACACCAGCGCCCATCCGGAGCGCACTGGCTGTGGCGCAGTAATCGAAGTGCCTGTCGATAAGAATTCCGGCGAAAAGTTGGACGACGCGGTCTGGGAAGCCTGCGCGGACCTGCTCAAACAATTGCAGCCCCTGAAACGGGGTCTCACCTGTGCCGTCATTTGCCACCGCAATGCGCGCGCCTCGCTGATCGCCGATGTCCTCCGGGAACACAGTGGAATGGAAGTGGTGTGCGAAAGTGACGTGTCCATCGCCACCGACAATCCCGCCTCCGCTGCGATGCTCGCGCTGCTCAAATCCGCCGCCCATCCGGCGGACCGGTATTCCTGGGAGCACGTGCTGATGTCCCCGCTGCGCGAGGTCATCGCCGCCCGTTGGCCGGAAGCCGGGGGGCGCACCGCTGCGGAACGCTCCCTTTCCCGCCGTGCGCCCTTCACGGAATTCGTTCTCCGCCAGGTGCACGTTTCAGGATTCGCCGTTACACTGCGGGCATGGCAAAAGTGGCTCCTGGAAGGATATCCCGCGCTCGATTCCTTCAGCCGCAGCCGGCTCGACGATCTCTGCCGCGCCGCCAAAGAATACGACGCCACCGGCAGCCGTGACATTGACGAATTCATCGCCTTTGCCGAATCCTGGAGCATTCGCGAATCCGCCCATGCGAGCGCCGTGCAGGTCATGACCCTGCACAAAAGCAAAGGCCTCACCTTCGATATCGTGCTTCTGCCGGACCTCCACGACTCTCACATGTATCAAAACCGCTATCGCATCGGCACCGGCCGGGACGAGACACGGGCGATTCAATGGATTTCCACCCTGCCGGCGAAGGACATCGCCATGGCCGATCCCGTCATTCGCGCAGCTCTGGAGGACACGGAAGCCGGCCAGTGGCGGGAGCGCATCGCGCAGCTTTACGTCGCCGTTACCCGTGCCAAACGGGCAAACTACATCCTTCTCCCGCCGCCGCCCAAAGACAGCGACTCGGTTTCCCTCGCCCGCATCGTCCGGCATATGCTGACGCAGGACGAGCCTCTCACGATCAGCCTCGGCGCACGGGAGTGCAGCGTGATCAGCCTCGATGGCGATTGGAACTGGATCAGCGCTGAAAACGTCAAAGCCCCTTCGGCCACCGCGCCCATGCGGCAGGCGGAACTGTTCGGCGAGTTCCTTTCCCCGTAAAACATGATTGAACGCCGCAGCTTGCAGAACGGTCTGTGGAGCGGCAGGTTGGCTTCACCTGAGCTCCCTTATCAATGCCTCGAGTTTTGCGCATCCTTCTCACCACCGGCCTGACATGGGCGGCCCTTTGGCTCCATTTGGTAGTGTGCGCCTGCTATCTTCGTCGCTGGGACATAATGGCCGCTGTCACGGTTTTTCCGTTTTGGGCGTGGGGCATTGCCGGCGCGTTGATGGCCGGCACGGCGTGGCTGACAGGAAAAAAACGCCTCGCCGCCGCGGTCTTCTGGATATGGACCGGCACCATTATTATCGGGTCAGATGAAACACGCCCCCTGCTGCGAATCACGGCAGACAAACCGCAGCCGGGTGTTCCCGCTCCCTCGTCCGACAACAAACAGCCTCTGCGCATCGCCACTCTCAATTGCCGCGCGGGCATGTGGCATCCGGAGGCCCTCAAGGATCTGGTACCCTGGAAACCGGACGTCATCTTTCTACAGGAGGCGCCCGTGCCGCAGGAACTCCAGAACCTTGCCGCTCAACTCTACGGCAGCGCCGAGGGCCACTGGGAAGGCGGCTATAAATGCGGCATCCTCAGCAGCGGTCGCATTGTTTCCCCCATCAATGGATACCAGCCCTCCTGCATCATTTGCTCCATCGAAATCCGCGGGAAGCGCATGGATGTCGCCTGCGTTCACCTCAAGGGTGCGGAGACCGACATGCGGCTGTGGAAATACTCCGCGTGGCAAAGTCATTCCCGCAACCGCCAGTCCCGCCGCTCCGATCTCAACCGCCTGCTCCACATTCAGGGCGTCTTCAGCGGGTCCAACCCCTCGATCATCGGCGGCGATTTCAACGCCCCTGCCGGCGACGCCGTTTTCGATCTTCTCCGGGAACGGGGCTTTCGCGACGCCTTCGCCGAGGCAGGCAGCGGCTGGCCGGACACCTATCCAAACTACGCACCCGTCCTCCGCATCGACCATCTCTGGGTCAATCCCCAGGTGACTCCCCTGCGCGCAGCGGCCATCACCACACAGCACTCCGACCACCGCATGGTGGTGTGCGATTTTCTCCTGCCCTGATAACAGTTAGGCCAGGAGCGGAGCACCCGCGGGCAGGAACCCGAAGAATCGCTGTGCATTGCCGTAGCACACATCCCTCACCAGCCCGGACAGCACCTCGAAGTCCGCAGGCACTTCCCCTCTCCGGGCATCCTCACCGAGTATATTGCAAAAGATGCGGCGGAAGTATTCATGACGGCAGAAGCTCATGAAACTGCGGCTGTCCGTCAGCATCCCCACCCAGCGGCTCAGCAGGCCGAGATTGCTCAGTGCATTGATCTGCCACTCCATACCGTCTTTCTGATCCAGAAACCACCAGCCCGATCCAAACTGCACTTTCCCCGGCGTTTTGCCGTCCATGAAATTGCCCGCCATGGTGCCGATGACGTAGTTGTCCGCCGGATTGATGTTATAGATAATCGTCTTGGGCAGCGAGCCGTCCGTATCCAGCGCGTCGAGATACCGCGAAAGGCGCTCCGCCTGGGGCAGGTCTCCGATGGAGTCGAAGCCCGTGTCCGGCCCCAGCGTGCGAAAGGCGCGGCTGCTGTTATTCCGCAGGGGGCCGAGGTGCAGTTGCTTCACCCAGCCCTTTTGCGCGTCCAGTTGCCCGCTGCGCACCATGATGAAGGTGGCGAATTTCTCGCGCTGTTCCGGG
>DATAIE010000909.1:0-2822 GCA_036262875.1 Verrucomicrobiales bacterium | reverse complement strand
GCCACCGCCGTTTCGGCTGTTGAGGTGACGTTTGAGAAAGACGTTCGCCCCATTTTGAAGGCTCACTGCACTCATTGCCACGGAGAGGAGGAGAAGCCGGACGCCGGGTTGGATTTGCGGCTGCGGAGGTTCATGGATAAGGTCTTGGACGGGGATGTCCGTGTCGTCGTTCCGGGAAAGCCCGCAGACAGCGGAATGATCAAAATGATCCGGTCGGGAAAGATGCCGAAGAAAGGGAAGAAGATGCCGGAGGCGGATCTCGCCATCCTTGAGCGCTGGATTGCGGAAGGGGCAAAAACGACCCGGCCCGAGCCGGAATCGCTCGCTCCCGGTGCCGTCATCACGGACGAGGAACGCGCCTTCTGGTCGTTCAAGCCAATCGTCAGTAAGGCACCGCCGGAACTTCAGGACGCGGGCCGGGTACGCACCCCCATCGACCAGTTTGTTCTTGCTCAGCTTCGTTCCCATGGACTCGATTTTGCCCCGGATGCGGAAAAACGAACCCTGCTGCGAAGGGTGACGATGGATCTGACAGGCCTGCCGCCCGCGCCGGAAGAGGTGGACGCGTTCGTGGCCGACGCGTCTCCGGACGCCTATGAAAAAGTAGTGGACCGGCTGCTGGGCTCATCCGCCTACGGGGAGCGCTGGGCCCGGCACTGGCTGGATGTGGCGGGATACGCGGACTCAAATGGATTCGCCGAGGCGGATTCTCTGCGTCCGCATGCCTGGCGCTACCGTGACTATGTCATCCGCTCGTTCAACGCGGACAAGCCGTGGAACGAATTCATCGTGGAGCAGCTTGCGGGGGATGAACTGGCAGGCGTTACTCAGGATGATACTCAACAGGCGCTGGCGGACGGGGCGAAGCGGGATCAACTCATCGCCACGGCGTTCCTGCGCATGGCACCGGATGGAACCGGCGACGGGGTTCCGGACCCCAACCTCGCGCGGAATCAGGTGATCGCGGAGGAAATCAAGGTCGTTACGACCTCCCTTCTTGGCCTCACCGCGGGCTGCGCACAGTGTCATGATCACCGGTATGATCCTGTGACCCAAGCCGACTACTACCGCTTCCGCGCCATCTTTGAACCTGCTTTCGACTGGCAAAAATGGAGGGCGCCCGCCCAGCGCCTCTATTCGCTCTACACGCCGGAGGAACGCGCGAAGGCAGCGGAAATCGAAAAGCAGGCCCAGGCGCTGGATGCGGAATCCCGCGCGATGTCCAAAAAGTTCCTCGACGAAATCTTCGAGAAGGAAATCATCAAACTGCCGGAACCGGAGCGCGCCCCGTACCGTGCGGCGCGCGGGAAAGAGGAAAAGGACCGCTCGGAGGCGGAGAAGGCGCTCATCAAAAAGTATCCATCCGCCCTCGCCCTGTATTCACTGGATCTCTACGATCCGGCTCTCCAAAAGAAGGTGGCGGATAAAGCAGCCGAAGCTGCAAAGCTGCGTGAAACCAAACCTGCCGAAGGTTTTGTGATGGCTCTTACTGAGGTCAAAGGGGCGGTGCCGGAAACAAAACTGTTCCATCGCGGAGATCACGATCAGCCAAAGCAAACCCTGACACCTGGTGAACTCGGGGTGCTTTCCTCCCCGCAGATCGAACCCTTCAAGCCCGCCAGTGTATCCTCCGGCTCCAGCGGCAGGCGTTTGGCCTATGCCCGCTGGCTTACGGGCGGTCAGCATCCTTTGGTGGCCCGGGTGCTGGTGAACCGGTTTTGGATGCACCACTTTGGCAGCGGCATCGTGAATACGCCTGGAGATTTCGGCGTGCAGGGAGGGCGTCCCACGCATCCGGAGTTGTTGGACTGGCTGGCTTCCCGGTTCATGGAGAGCGGGTGGAAGCTTAAGCCTCTTCACCGGCTCATGGTGCTGAGTACGGCTTATCGCCAGTCTTCGCGCAGCGATCTGTCGATCAAGGCGGATCCTGACAACAGGTTTTACGGGAGGTTCAGACTTCACCGGCTGGGAGCCGAGGCCTTGCGTGATTCTCTTCTTTTTGTCGCCGGGACCCTGAACCGGTCGTCTTTCGGGCCGGCGGTCAAAATTGCCCGCGATCCGGGCGGACGTATCGTCGTGGGTCAGGAACAGTTGAACGTGAATGGCGATGTGACCGGCGTGACCAGTCTGGGGCAGGACGATTTCCGCCGTTCCATCTATGTTCAGGTGCGGCGCAAAACACCGCTGACGGTGCTGGACGCATTCGATGCGCCGGTGATGACCCCCAACTGCGAAGCACGCAACTGCACCACGGTCGCGCCGCAGTCGCTCCTGTTGATGAACGACACGTTCGTTTTGAGCACGGCCCGCGCCCTGGCGGAGCGGCTGCGGAAGGAGCGGCCGGGAGACGCCCGGGGCCAGGTGATCCATGCGTGGCGGCTATTGTTCGGTGCTGAGCCGCAGCAGGATGATCTGATGCGCAGTCTTTCCTGGCTGGCTGAGCAAGCGGAGACGGTGAGGGTTTACCGGCAGGCGCATCCTCCCGCAAAAGACGCTCCCGCCGCGGACCCTGGCCTCGATGCCCTCGCCAGTCTTTGTCAGGTCCTTTGCAGTTCGAACCGTTTTCTCTACGTCGAATGAACCACTCCCATTTTCCTTCGCGCCGTCAGTTTTTGCGCAGCGCCGGGTTCGGCCTCGGTTCCATCGCGCTGGCCTCACTCCTTCAAAGGGAGGGCTTGCTCGCCGCTCCGGTGAAGCCGCCAGTCGATGGCCCCGTGCGCTACGATCTGCTGCCGAAGCAGCCGCATTTCCCGCCCCGGGCCAATGCGATGATCTCGCTCTTCATGATGGGCGGTCCGTCTCAGATGGACCTCTTCGATCCG
>DATAIE010000908.1:0-7095 GCA_036262875.1 Verrucomicrobiales bacterium | reverse complement strand
GCCGGAACCCACATACGTCCAGGTGGTGAGGTCCGGGGATGTTTCCACACCGATGAAGGAACGGGTGCACTTATCCCGCGGGATGCTGAGCGTGACACCCCCGCCGCTGCCGGCGCCAAAGGCGATTTCAACCGGGCTTTGGCCATTGGGCACTTTCGGATCCGTGCCGAAGACGTATTCGAGTGTGTTGGAGAGGCCGTCGCTGTCCGGATCGGCATTCCATCCGCTGATGGCGGGATTCGTCATCTCCGCCGCAGTGAAGGTGGAGCGCCTCCATTCGTCACCGGATTTCGCGCAGCCGCCGGTGCCGCCGAAGACATTGGGCAGCGTATCGACCTTCGCATCCACCCCGTCGTGGTCCGGATCAACGAACGGTCCGTCAACGCGACCGTCGCCGTTGGTATCGAAAATTCCGTTGCCCGTGATGACGATGTCGGGGCCACCGGCGTTGTCACTGTCCGTATCGATATAGTCCGGAACGTCCGTGCCGTCGGTATTGGTCGGCGCGCGGCCATTGGCATCGCCAAAACCGACGAGCCCGTCCGCAGCGTCCTGAATGCCGTCCTTGTCCGTGTCGACCCCATCGACGATTCCGTCGCGGTTGGCGTCGGAAGCGCCGGAGCCGCCTTCGAGGAGGTCGGACACGGTGTCATTGTCGCTGTCCAGGTCGATGTAGTTTTTCGCGCCGTCGCCGTCGCTGTCGGGAACGGTGAGAGGTGTGCCGCCCGCAGCCGGGTCGATGGTATCGACGAGGCCGTTGTGATTCACGTCAGCGGTCCCGTCCTGGCGGCCGTCGTTATTTGCGTCTGTGCCGCCGCCTTCATAGACGTCGTTGATGCCGTCGTTGTCGCTGTCCAGATCGCGCCAGTCGACGATACCGTCGCCGTCGGTGTCTCCGCTCGCAGGAGCGTTGGCAAATTCCACGGCATCGGGGATCCCGTCCGCATCACTGTCGAGGTCTGCGCTGTCGGGTACGCCGTCACCATCCGTATCGATGAGTCCACCGCCTTCTTTGCCGTCCGGGATGCCGTCGCCGTCTTCGTCGCGGTTTGGATTGCCGAGACCTCCGAAGTCCGTCTCCTGTTCATCCGCGACATCCGGGATGCCGTCGTGGTCGGTATCAGTGAGGGTGTCGATGACGCCATCATTGTCCTGATCGAACTGGCCGAATGCAGTGATGGCGATATCGTTACTGCCGGGTCCGTGGCTGTGCGGGTCGCGGGAATCCGGGATGCCGTCGCCGTCCGAGTCCACCACGGTGAGCGCACCGCCGTCGCCCCACGAGGGGGAGCCGTCCACCAGGGAAACGATGCCGTCTCCGTCCTGATCGCTGCCGTTGGCCACGCCGTCGTTATTCGTGTCCGCAGCGCCGTTGCCGCTTTCCACCAGATCGGAAATGCCGTCGTTGTCGCTGTCCACATCGAGATAATCCCTCATGCCGTCTCCATCTGTATCAGGTACCGGAAGGGCTGTGCC
This sequence comes from Verrucomicrobiales bacterium, assembly GCA_036262875.1. GTDB lineage: Bacteria > Verrucomicrobiota > Verrucomicrobiia > Verrucomicrobiales > V1-33 > V1-33. The sequence goes on along the minus strand of DATAIE010000908.1, from coordinate 5,619 downwards.
GCCCTGACTGGGGTCGATGCTGTCAACGATACCGTCGTGATCCGCATCGGTGGTCCCGTCCTGACGTCCGTCGTTATTCGCGTCGGTGCCTCCGGCTTCGATGACGTCATTGATGCCGTCGTTATCGCTGTCGAGATCAAGGTGATCGGGAATACCGTCTTTGTCCGTATCCCCGCCGGCCGCAGCGGCATTGGCGATCTCCGTGGCATTGGGAATACCGTCGCCGTCGGCGTCTGCATCCGAGCCGTCGAGAACGCCGTCGCCATCGGAGTCGGTATTGGAGGATTGTGTCGCGGTGGAAACCCCCACTTTAAATTCACCCGACAACAGGCCAAAAGTGCCTGCGTTCACCCCATCCAGTTTCAGCCGCAGCGCAGTGATGACGACTTGACCACTCGAGGAGCCGGTAACGGGCGTCTGCTCGTTGAGATACAGAGTAGCGCCCGCCAGCCCGAGCACATTGCCGCCAATAACGGTGTTGGGTGCGGGATCGACGGGGAGAGGGATCGCCTGGCCCGAAATGCTGAGGGTGAGATTGGAGATGGTGGAGGACGCAGTGACTGTGGCGATCACCCCGTCTCCGGATATCTGTCCCTGAGAGCCGATGATCGTGCCGTTTCCACCGAGTTCGATGAGAGCGGGCAACAGGGGGAGATCAGCGATTGCCAGGGAAAAGTTATTCACCTTCCCGGAAGCGGATGTCGTGCGGGTGCCGCGGTTCCCGTCCACATTCGATGCAGCACTCGACTGAAGGCTGCCGTGAACACTGATCAGGCCGAGGCCCTGGGAGATATTCAACGGCACCTCCTCCTGGGTTTGGGTATAAGCGGGCGGTGCATTGCCCGAGGACTTCGCGAGTTCTCCGGAGTTTAATACGGACACGCCGGCCACACTGAGTTGACCGAAGAAGCCAACTCCGCTGCTGCTGGCCTGGGTTACCGCCGCACTGGAGGAGGACGCGGTTGCGGCGAGGAGGAGACTGCTTACGGCGCTGAAAATCCAGCCCGTGCTGGAAACCTGACTTCGCTTGTTATCGGAGCGAAGGTTAAAACTAAAGGGCTGGTGCCCGCGAGGTTGCGTATCTTTCGTTTTCATAATGGAGGTGGCTGGGAAGGATCGCCGACAGGGGACAGCAAACTCAACAATATGGTAATTATAGTAAATATGGTTCAATCTGTAAACAAGCTTTGCATTTGTTGACCATCCAGGGACGGAAAATGGGCAGGAAGACACCTCTAATGCTTAGAGGAGGATTTATCCGCGGTTCCGGAGGCGAACCTTGAGGGGGATCGTCTTTTCCCCTAGGAATTTTCTTGAGACAGAAATTTGAGCCTCAAAAATGAGAGGCATAGGGTCTTTCCCCCATCTCTCGATTTTTAGCTTTTCCTGGTAAAAATCCCGCGCCGATCCTTCAGAAAGGCGGAGAAATTATCAGTTTGAGGGGGCGAACTCGACCACCTGCATGTCCAAATAGCGGGCCATTTTTTCCTTCCCCAGCTTCCATGACTCACCCGTTTCAAGGGGATCGGAGGGGTGCCGGTAGTAGGGATTGAAGCCAGGTCTACGGTCGTTGACCTGCTTTTTGAAGTTCACGAAGTTTCCGATGCTGTCGGGCGTTTCAAGGGTGGTGAATTCCGCGGTGAGCCGCTCGCCGGCGCTGACCTTCACCTCATCCCGCGCATAGACGGCCCCGAGAACTCCCCATGCCGCATCTCCGGTGTAGTTGGCGGAAGCCGCGGCGATTTTTTCCGGACCGGCCAGCGGGCCATCCGGGCCGCCCCGGTGGATGCGGACGGCGATCCGTTGCTCCTCCATCCGGGGCTGGGTGCCTGCGGTGGCGGTATAGAGCATGATCCCGGCAATCGAGGTGCCCTGAGAGGTCCACGACTGGCTCCAACTGGTGGCGTAACCGGCAAAATCCCCGAATTCCCGGTGGACGCGCTTATTACAGGGGATCAGCAGACCGTCGCCGTCGCCGGAAACCGTCATCCAAAGACGGCTGCCCGCAGGGGCAGCGATGCCGTCGGCACCAGCGCGTATACACGCCGTGTCAGGAGAGCATTTTTCCCAGAAGGCCTGAAACACGCCTCCCTCCTTCTCCGCGGTGAGCTTCACGGCATAGCGTTGACCCGGCTCAAGTTTCACCTCCCCGGAGTGCCATCCGCAGGAATAGTGGTAACTCTTGGGGCCTCCGCAGTCCACGCCGGGCACTGCCATTGAGGGACCCGTTTGCGGCCAGGTTTCCGGTTTGCCATCTGTGCACCGGTGGATTGAGGCAATCAGCGTCTGCGATCCGGGGCCCGCGCCGTCGACGCCGTCTGTGGCGAGTTTGAATCCGAGATGGGTCACGGAAGTGCTCTTCGCAGTGAACGGCTGCCAGTACGTGCGCGCCGGTTTCGTATCCCAAGTACTTTCTGTAAAGCAGGCGTAGTCAAAATGCGGCGTCGCTTTGAGGTGATTGTCCTTTGCCCCTTCGTCGAGCTTTGCCTGAAGAAGCACGGGTCTCAGAAAATGAGACGGGCCGGTAAAAAGGACATCCCATGCGCCAGCGGCTCCCTCCAGCTTCCACCAGCCCCGCGGCTCCATTTCCCAGGAACGGAACGCACTCCCGGTCTTCGAGCCCCCCGGAAACCCGAAAGCCCGCACCGCCGCCAGCATGACCGGAGGATTTGTCTCCGGCACGGCCAGCCTCCCGCTGAGTTCCACGCCGGCGAATGAGGAAACCGGAAGAAAAAGAGGGAGGAGCCGATGGATTTTCATGCCCCGATCCTGAGGGAATCAGGGAACGGGGATCAAATATAAATCCATCCGTTTCTCCGGTAACGCTCCGTTCCCGCCGACGAGGGAACCCTACAAGCCGTCCGGATAGAAATAGTGCTCAATGGCGGCAATAATGCCGACGGTGGCGGGCTCGGAGGCGACATAGCCGCCAAGGTTCGAGACGTGGCCGGAGATGTCCGGGACGGCATTGGCAGGGCAGGCGAGACCGTGGGCGATGTGGGGCTGGAGCATCGGCAGGTCGTTGTAATTGTCGCCGGCGGCGAAGGTGAACTCCGCGGTGACGCCGGTGACGCGGCGGACCTCCATGAGGGCGGTGCCTTTATTATAGCCCTCGTGATTGAAGCGCAGCCAGATGTCGTTCCGCTGATAGCCCAGTTCCGGCCATTCGTCCTTGTGAGCCTCGATCCATGCGCAGACTTTGGCCATGTCATTGATGTCACGGGTGGTGAGGCCCGCCGGTTCCACATCGTCTGAAAGGAACCGTGCCCCTTTCATCTCGGTTTCGACGTGCTTCCGGAGACGTTTGAAGAACTTGGAGTGGGCCTTGTAGAATCGCTTGTGATCGGAGGTGCACTGCTTGTTCCACTCGCCCAGATCGACCCAGCGGTTGAAATCGTTCAGATGATAAATCTCGCACTCCCGGGCGATGATAAAATCCGGGGTGAGGCGGAAGCCGTGTTCCTTCAGGCCATCGAGCGTGTGATAAAGCGTGCGGCCGGTATTGATGCCCCAGATGGCGCCGCGCTTTTGCATATGCATGAGGAACTCCTCAAGGCGGGCGATTTCGTAGGGGTCTGATGGGCGGTCAACGAGGGTGCCGTCAAAGTCAAAGCAGAGGATGGCGGAGTGGGTTTCTGCCGGCATGTCTGAAAATCGGGGTCTCTGGGAAAGCGGAGGGCCTCGGGGAGATTCAATTCCCGGAGGCCCTCAACAGGATCAACGGGAGAATCAGTCGCGGCGGACGGTGTCTTTGGGGGTGCCGGAAGCCGGCACCTTGGTGGAGAGTTTCACCATATCCTGAAGGATGTGGATGGTTTCCAGCTTGGCCGGATCGAAGCCGTGGGGGAACGTGTCGTCCGTGTCGGCCACGGTGTCATCGTCCTCTTCCAGCATGGACTGGAGGGATTTCTTTTCCTCTTTTTTCGTCTCGGAGTCCAGCTTCAATTTGGCGTCATCCACATTATCGAGGGTGACCGGGAAAACGCGGTAGGGGTCTCCGTTCTTGTTGGCTTCCGCCACGCGCTTCTTGCGGTCCTCTTTGTAGGCCCGGTTGCGCTCTTCGTTGGCGGCATCTTCGCTGAGACGGGTTTTCTCGTTCAGAGAGAGGGTGTTTTTCTTCATCAACTCGCGGGTGCGGGTGATGTAGTCATTGATGAAGGCAATGTCCGGGTTGGCCTTGACGCGGGCAGCGCTGCGGGAGCTGAGACCGCTGCAAACCTCTTTGGTCAGGGACGGGAGTGAGTCCGCCTTGTCGTAGGTGAGCTTCTCGATCTTGTCGGGAGGCAGTGGATACTTCAGGAATCTCTCACCCACATCCATGGCGTCATACCGGCTGGGCAGGATGATTTCCGGAGTCACGCCGTCCCGCTGCGTGGTGCGGCCGTCGATGCGGTAGAACTTGGCAATGGTCACCTTGAGGCTGCCGGCGCGGGCCTTGTCGGTAAAGGGAGCCATATGCTCCTTCACATCGAGCAGCGTCTGGACGGTACCTTTGCCGAAGGTGGATTCATCTCCCACGATGAGCGCGCGTCCGGTATCCTGGAGCGCGGCGGCGAAGATCTCGCTGGCGGAGGCGCTGGCGCGGTCCGTCATCACGATCATCGGACCGTTGTAGATGGGATTATCACGGGTCATGCGCGGCTCGCGGCGGTCGCGGTTGTCGCGCTGCTGCACGACAGGAGTGCGCCGTTTGACGAACAGGCCGGTGAGTTTGATGGCTTCCTCAAGAGAGCCGCCGCCATCGCCGCGGAGGTCGAGGACGAGGCCCGTAATGTTCTCTTTTTCGAGGCGCTGCAGGATGCGTTTCACGTCCGCGGTGGCGCTGCGGCCATCGCGTTTCTCCATATCGGCGTAGAAGGAATCGAGATTGATCCAGCCGATCTTTTGCGGGGCCTCGCCGGCGGCCCCGGTGTTGGTGATCTCGATGACCTCGCCCTTGGCCAGCGTGTCCTTCATCTCCACCTTTTCGCGGGTGATCTTGATTTCACGGGTGACCGTCGGGTCTTCGGCGGGCTGCACCTTGAGACGGACGACCGTATTCGCCGTGCCGCGAATCTTTTCCACGATGCGCTGAAGCTTCATGCCGTCCACGTCCTCCATTTCACCGCTCTCGCCCTGGGCGACACCGACAATAAGGTCGCCCATTTTCAAGGCACCGCTCTTATCCGCCGGGCCGCCGGGGACAAGGCTCTTGATCTCCGCCGCGCCGTCCTTCGACGAAAGCACCGCGCCGATACCGATCAGTTCCTTGCGCATCTCGATATCGAACACGCCCTTTTCCGGGGCGCTGAGGTATTCCGAATGCGGGTCGTAAGCCGTGGCGATGGCGGAGAGCAGGTAATTGGTGATGTCCTCCTCGTCGGTCTGTTTCAGAGTCTCAAGGTAGCGCTGGTGGCGTTTCAGCACCTTCTGCTCCGGGGTGTCCGGAGTCTTCTTCTGCACCTTGGCATTGTCCTTTTCCTTGTCCTTCGTCTTGCCGGAGGCCTCCTTTTCCTTCTTCCGTTTTTCGGCGTGGGCCAGGTTGATGTGCTCCAGGAGCACCTCACGAATAATCTCCCGGCGCCAGAGTTCGTCGAGCTCCGCCGGCGTGGCGACCCAGTCCGCCTCCTTGCGGGTGAT
>DATAIE010000907.1:0-6232 GCA_036262875.1 Verrucomicrobiales bacterium | reverse complement strand
ACGTGCAGCCGGACTTTGTGCTGCCTGAGGCTTTGGATCAGGTGATCGAATCGTATCCGAAGGTGAAGAAGCCGGGAAGTTTTCCGCTGCCGGGACTGAAGTTCGGCGGGGCGTTTGCGGAGCTGGTCAAGGAACTGGAAGGGCCGGAGGTGAGGCAGGCATTTGCGGAGAAGTTCGAGACGGATTTGACCAACCGGCCCACGATGATCACGGCGCGCGGGATGTGCCGGGCCCGGGATGGCGCGGTGCATACGGACAGCCGCACGAAGATCATCACGGTTCTCATTTATCTGAACAAAACCTGGGGCAATGAGGGTGGATGCCTGCGGCTGCTGCGCACTCAGAACATGGAGGACTGCATCAAGGAGGTGAGCCCAAATGCAGGAACGCTGATCTCGTTTTTGAACACCGAAAACGCCTGGCACGGGCACGCTTCCTACGAAGGGCCGCGGCAGGTCATTCAGCTCAACTGGGTGACGGATACCGGCGTGGTGAAGTACGAGCAGCGGCGGCACCGGGTGTCCGCGTTTTTGAAGAAGCTCAATCCCTTTTGAGGAGCGCGCCTACTCGCCCTGAGTGCCGGCGGCTTTCGCAGCGGCGCTGCGGTTGGACTGCTGAAGCTTTGCGATTTCGTCCGGGCGCAGGACACGCCATTTGCCCACTTTGAGGTGCTCGATGGTGAGGCTGCCAATGCGGGCGCGCACGAGGCGCTCCACCTTGAAGCCCAGGGCGTCGAACATGCGGCGGATCTGCCGGTTCATGCCCTGCTGGAGCACGACGACGAGACGGCGCGGCGAAATAACGTGAACGGCCACGGCTCGTGCGAGTCCCTCTTCCAGCGGGATGCCTTTGAGCAGCTTGGCGATCATTTCACTGCGGAAGGGCTGATTGGTCTGAACAAGGTATTCCTTGTCCACCTTGCCGCTGGGGTGTGTAAGCTTTTGGGTCAGATTCCCATCATTCGTCATGATGATGAGGCCCTCGCTCTCATTGTCGAGCCGCCCCACGTAGTGCAGGTTTTTGTAGTGCGGCGGCAGGAGATCGTAGAGCGTCATCCGCCCGGCAGGGTCCTTTTTGGTGCTGAGGACATTCGGGGGCTTGTAAAGCGCAAGGGTGACCGATTTGGCGGTCGAGACATCTTTGCCATCCACGGTGACGTGGTCCCCTTCGTCGATGGCGGTGGCGAGATTGTCCACACGGCGGCCATTGACGGTGACACGGCCGGAAAGAATGAGGTCCTCACAGGCACGCCGGGAGGCGAGTCCGCAGAGAGCGAGGTATCGGTTCAGGCGCATGCAAAGAGAGAGAAGCAGAAGCGAGGGCTGTTCCCCATTTCCATCTCCCGGAAAAAAAACCGGGCTGGAGGTATGATACATCCAGCCCGGAGGGGAAAAGAAAAAGGGAGCTGGAGAGGACTATTCCTCCGGCAGGGTCTTGGGAAGATTGAGCGCGCTCTGGCCCTCTTTCCACTGACCGCGTTTCTTCATGAGCTTCACGCGCTCAAAGCGCTTGAGAACACTGCGCTTGGCACCAATGGCGCCGCCGCCGGACTTGAGACTGGGATGTTGTGACATAAAAGAAAAGGGGTGGAGGAGGTTTTGGAGCGGGGGAGTTAAGGGAGGGAGGGGAAGAGTGCAATGGAAAATTGGAGGTGGGGGAAAAACAAGCACCAAGCACCAAAGAAACATTAAGAACCAAACACCAATGATCCGGAGGGCACCCTTTGATGTTTGAAGCTTGGAGCTTCTTTGGTGCTTGGAACCTGGTGCTTGGTGCTTTTCCCTCTCCCCAAAACCCCTTTTCCCAAAAAATCGCCCCTTGCCAGAGAAAGAAACACTGCCAAGGCTACGGGTTCCCGCCAAACCTGTTTCCCGGCGCAGCCGCCGGTGTCAGGGAGCGTTACTTGAAGACTTGCCGCATGACAGCCCCGAACATTATTCCTTTTCCATCCGCTCCGGGCGGGAATGAGGCGACGGGTATTGCGCATTCTCCTCCTCACCGCCTCATGAAAAGCGATCTCATCGAAAAAGCCTCCAAAGTCATTCCTCACCCGCCGGTGCTTATCAACCTGGTGTCACGCCGCGTGCGTCAGCTCAATCAAGGGCGCGCGCCCCTCATTAACCCAGCCGGCTACGGCATGCGTCTCGGCCAGGGGGACATAGCCCTCATAGAGATCATCGAGGGTAAGATTACACCTGAATTCGCCGACGGGGCGGCGGAATAACGGAGGGGGACTCTGCGCCCGCCTCCACTGAATCCCCTCTCTCCGGCTGCGGTGCCGTTGCGGAGGCTGATGCCTGCCGGGGGCGGGCATACCCTTTGATGCTGTGAATCCTGAGATCGCCAATAACCGCAAAGCCCTGCACGACTACCACATCCTCGAAACGATCGAGGCCGGGGTGGAATTGAAGGGCACGGAAGTGAAGTCCATCCGTGAGGGCCGCATCAATTTGCGGGACGCCTTTGCCCGGGTGGAGGGGGGGCAGTGCCTCCTCTACGGCTGCGATATCCAGCCGTATGCCCAGGCGAGCTGGGAGCAGCATGATCCCAAACGCGTCCGCCGCCTGTTGATGCACAAAAAGGAGATCATGCGTCTCTATGGTGTCTGCCAGGTAAAGGGGCACTCGCTCGTGGCCCTGCGCGCCTATTGGAAAGGGCCGCGCGTGAAAATCGAACTCGGCGTGGGCAAAGGAAAGGTGTCCACCGACAAGCGGGAGGACCTCAAGAAAAAGGAAGCCGCGCGGGAAGTGGCACGGGAAATTTCCAGGTTCAACCGGCGGTAGTCACCCGGCCGCACGGGCCGAAGATGAAGGAAGAGACAAGGCCAGGGAAAAATCCGCCGGGCATAGGGAAATTTCCGAAAATAGGAGTTGCCATTCAAACCTGAAATCCCCTAAAGTCGGCCCACGATTTCTATCAATCATGAAAAAGCTCCTCCTCCTCTTTCTCACCGCAGGTATTGCCGGACTCAGCGTGGCTGACATTCAAGCTCCTCCAGGAGCCAAGTTTGGCCCCCTGCGCAAGCTGAGCCGTGCGCTGGCGAACATCGTCTACGGTGTGACCGAAGTGCCGGTGCAAATGTCCCGTTCCGTCGAAGAGGGCGGCGGGAGCGAAGCGGCGAGCTATGGTCTCGTGTATGGCGGCGGCAAGAGCCTCGCCCGCCTCGGCTACGGAATCTATGAATTGATCACTTTCCCCCTGCCGACCTACAAGGGCGGCTATCGCCCGCCGTACCACCCGGCCATTCGTGAAGCCACTCACCCGAGCACCGGCTTCCTCGAATTCCCCCCGGAAGTGGGCTTCATCTCCGGCGTGCAGCACAACCGCACCCAGGTGCAGTAAAAACTGTCTGGTTAGTTTCTCAGCGGAAAAAGGCTTCCCGGAAACGGGGAGCCTTTTTTCGTGTCACCGCCCGCCGCAACCTGCCACCGAAGCCCCTCTCGCCTTCCCCTTCTCAATGATACCCGAAAACATGAACGCCGGCGTACAGCCCATCGATGCGCTGATGGAAACGCACGGGCTGAAGAACCACGACCTCGTGGCCGCCGTGGCGGACCTGAACCTGACTCACAAGGAAATCGCCAAAGCACGGAAAGGCCGGCAGCATACCGCCCACACCCAGCGGCGCATTCTCGCCGCACTGAACGCGTGTCTGAAAGCCCGGGAGACGCCCGCGGTGACGATGGCGGAGTTGTTCAACTACCGGGGGAGGTAGGGAAACTTCAAACATCGAAAGTCCAAACTCCAAAGAAGCTTCAGGCACCAACGCGGTCAGACTGAAATTTGAAGCTTGGAGTTTCTTTGAAGTTTGGACTTTTGATGTTTGAAGTTTTTTCCACTCCGCGGGAAAGACAACAAAACGCTTGTCATCATTCGAATCGGATGAACCCTGCGCACTCGCAAATCATCTATGCCGTCCAAAGGAAACAGACCCCAGCGCCGTCCCGGACAGGGAGGCAATCGACCGAGACCCGCCGGGACAGGTCCCCGGCCCGTCCGCCCCATTCAGGTCAGCGATGACCCGGAGGGAGCCGTCGAAGTGGAAGGCATGATCGTCCAGGTCCTCGCTGGCACGATGTTCAAAGTGGAGCTTTCCAACAAACACGTCGTTCTCGCTCACATTTCCGGCAAGATGCGCAAGCGCTTCATCAAGCTGGTCATCGGCGACCGCGTGCGAATGGAGATGTCGCCTTACGACACGACGAAGGCGCGGATTACGTTCCGGTTGTAGCCGGTGTTTACATGGTTGTTGATCCGGTTGGACCAGCATTTAGCTGAGTTTCGGAAACCGTGGATGTCACGTCCACTGGCACTTTCTCCCTCTCGAAGACCGGTAGCATAAAGAACATCTTAATCCTGCTGCCGCGGGCATGCACATGAAGTCCCCAGCGGCACGGTTCCTTTTCTTCGCGAAAGGTGGTTCCCGGATATTCCGGCAAATCTGCTTGAAGATTGATCCTGGTTTCCGTGACCACTGCCCGGACACTGATCCTGCCGAACACTTCTGTGTCTTTGCGTTTCAGGCCAGGCTTCAACTTTTTCCAGGCGACCACCTCTGATTCAACGCGGTCCGGGTCCTTCAGCGGGCACCTTAAGGTGATGAACCCATTCAAAGAGCCTCCCGGCCGCAAAGGGTGAGCCTGCCACGAAGTTGCGGACACGAAAACCCCAAGCCAATGAATGTCATGTCTACAACCTCCGATTCCGCCAGAAGGTCAACCGCCGTGGGAAGGAAGCGCTACGATGAGCAGTTCAAAGTGGATGCCGTCCGGCTGCGTCAGCAGAGCGGGCGGTCGCGCGCTCAAGTGGCCCGCGATCTGGGCATCAGTGATGTCTCCCTCGCCGCATGGGAGGCACGCTACGGCACCGAGGGGGCCGGAGCCGTGACAAGGAGCGCAGCGACGCAGACCGGCGCAGCCCCCCTCGGTGCCGTAGCGGCCCTGGCGGAGGTGGCGCGTCTTCAGCGCGAACTGGAATGGATGACCCGCCAGCGTGACATTTTAAAAAAGGCTATGGCCATCGTCAGCCAGGAACCGCTGAGCACTACGAAATGATGCGCCGTTTGCACCACCGCGGCTATCCGCTCGATGAACTCTGCGCCGCCTTCGGAGTGAGCCGCAGCGGCTATTACGCCCACCTGCACAAGCCCGCGCGTCCCCGCCGCACCGAGGACAGGCAACTGCGTCCGCAGATCGCCCGCGCCTTCGAGGAGAGCCGCGGCACTTACGGCACCCCGCGCCTGCGCGCGGCCCTGCGCCGCAACGGACCGCACCTTTCCCGCGCCCGTATTGCCCGCCTCATGCGTGAACTCGGCCTGCAGCCACTCCGGAAGCGATCCTTTATTCCCCGCACCACCATCGCCGATCCCGCGGCCTCTCCTGCTCCCAATCTCCTGCTTTCACGGCCGGCACCCACCCGTCCGGATGAAGTGTGGGTGACGGACATCACTTACATTCCCACCCAAAGCGGCTGGCTCTACCTCGCTGCCGTGATGGATCTCCACAGCCGCCGCATTCTGGGCTGGGCCACCGCGGATCATCTGCGCACCACCCTCGTTACCGAAGCCATCCACCGGGCCCGCTCCACCCGCGCAGGGAGAGACCTCTCCGGCACCATTCTGCACAGCGACCGGGGCTCGCAATACACTTCCGCAGACTGCCGCCGCACCCTCGCTCTTTTGCGCATGACGCAAAGCATGAGCCGCACCGCCAACTGCTATGACAATGCCGCGATGGAAAGCTTTTGGGCCTCTCTGAAAACAGAAGCCTTCCGCTCCCTCCCCGCCTCTTACACGGACGCCCGGCTCCGCATTCATGACTACATCGACGCTTTCTACAACTCCCGCCGCCTCCATTCCTCTCTCTCGTTCCAGTCCCCGCTGGACTTCGAATCTTCACCCCGCCATTCTCTAAACTAACTTATCCTTTTAACGTCCGCATTTTCACGGCAGGATCAGGTTCCAAATTCCGACCCAACTCATGGAGCAGTAGGCCACATTACCGAGGCGGAACTTTTACAAGACTTGGAGCAAGTTCTCTTAAAGCACGCAAACGAGGTGAAGGTCTGGAACCTGTCGTTGGGGAGTGACGAGGTATGCACCCTTGACCGATTCAGTGATTTTGCGGTGCAGTTGGATAATTTACAGGAACGATTTGGCGTAACCTTCGTTATTGCAGCAGGAAATTATGCAGACGCTCCGTTGCTCCCGTATCCTCGCAATGATAAACACGCG
>DATAIE010000906.1:0-2517 GCA_036262875.1 Verrucomicrobiales bacterium | reverse complement strand
TTTGAGCACACTGGGCGTGCGGATGGAAAGCGTTTCCCGCATCCGCTCCGCCTGGGCGGTGACGGCGCGGTCATCGACGAATCCCGTGCGGGCCATGCGGTTCAAACCCGGGAGGGCGATGTTGTCGTGGATGGCCATCTCCAGGATCACGCCCTGCTCCTTGCGGTCCTCCGGTGCGAAGGCGACTCCGGCGGCGATGGACGCGCGCGGATTCCCGGGAAGGAGAAGGTTTCCATTCACACTCACGGTGCCCGCCAGAGGCCGGTCCACGCCAAAGACAGCGCGTGCAATTTCCGATCTTCCGGCACCCACCAGCCCCGCCATGCCCGTGATTTCCCCGGCGCGCAGGTCGAACGAGACTTCGTGCTGCGGCCACATGGCGGTGCACAATCCACGCACGCTCAGCCGCACCGGGCCGTTCATTTCCTGCACCGGGCGGCGTTGTTTCAGATCCAGATCACGGCCCACCATGAGGCTTACGATGCGCTCCGGCGACATCTCCGCGCGGGTGAGATCGCCACTGTTTTTTCCGTCCTTCAGAACGGTCACGCGATCGGCAATCGCCATCACTTCCGGGATGCGGTGCGAGATGAAAACCACACAAACGCCCGCAGCCTTGAGTTCCCTGACCACTCCGAAAAGTGTGTCCGTCTCCGCTTTGGTGAGACTGCTGGTGGGCTCGTCCATGATGACCAGCCGGGCCTGCTGCGAAAGGGCGCGGGCGATTTCGACAAGCTGCCTCCGCCCGATCGACAAGCGGTCCACCTGCTCGTCCGCCGGGGCGTTCAATCCCACCCGCGTTAGGAGTGCCGCCGTTCGTTGCCGCATGGCGGCCTTGTCCACAAAGACCCGTGCACGCCGTGGTTCGCGCCCGAGAAATACATTTTCCGCGATGCTCAGATTGTCACAGAGATTGAGTTCCTGATGGATGAACGCGATGCCCAGTGATTCCGCGCGGCGGGTGCTGTCGATCCGCACTTCGCGGCCCTCCCATTCGATCACACCGGCATCCGGCTCATGCACCCCGGCGAGGCATTTCATGAGCGTGCTTTTGCCTGCGCCGTTCTCGCCCATCACGGCCACCACTTCGCCGGGAAAGAACTCCGCCTTCACGTCCTGGAGCGCCTGCACGCCGGTGAAGCGCTTGTGCAGACCGCGGGCGGTGAGAAGAGGAGTCATGGCAACAACAGGCGTGGTGTGCCCGGGCTTCTCAGCCCTCCTTGAGCACGTCCAGCAATCCGCGCTTCCGCTCGCTCGCATTCTGCGCGTCCTCCGTGCCGACGAAGATCATGATCTTGCCGCCATCCGGCATGCGCTCGCGCATGAATTTCCCCAGGGCGCGGCCCGCCTGATAATTGTCCGTGCCAAAATAGGCTTTGCGGGCGCTGTCCGGGGCATCGCTGTCATGAGTGACGAGCGGCATCTTGTCGGACACTTGCTTGAGGAGGCCCGCCTGGGCGGGAGGGGAAACGACGGAGATCGCCACGCCCTTGCACTCGCCTTTCACGAGAAGGCTTTCGAGAATGCGGTTTTGTTCGGAGACCTCCTGGAGGGCGGGCATCTGAAAGTCCACGCGGATTCCCAAATCCGCCTGAGCCTTATAACAACCGGCGCGGGCCACTTCCCAGAAGGAGGTCTGGTTGTTAGAGACGAAGGCGAAGAGAGGGCCGGTTGCCGTGGCGGCAGGGGCCACCCTGCTGGCCGCAAGCATGGCCTTTAACTGGACATCATAGCTCTCGACCTCGTTTTTGGTGATCACTTTGATGGGGATCGTCACGATACCTCCCTTGGAATCGATGGATTTTCCTTCGCTCAAATCCTTCAGCGCCTTCATGGACTGATAGCCAAATTCGAACGGCTGCTGCACGATGGTGGCCTCGATGTGGCCGTCTTTGATACCCTGGAGCGTTCCGTCATCGTCGTCGAAGCCGAAGATTTTGATCTTTCCCAGCAGCTTGCCCGTGCCCTTGTCGGCCTGCTTCAGCGCTTCGAGGCACTGCGGGGCATTGTATCCGTAGAGTCCCACCATAGCCGCCAGATCGGGATTGGCGAGGAGCGCGCTTTCGGCATTCGACTTGGCGGTGACGGGTTGCCCGCCGTCGGTCTTGGTTCCCACCAGCGTGAACTTCCCGGCCTTCGCCTCCTCCGCCTTTTTGCACGAGGAAAAGGACAGCGCTCCGAGGAGGGCACAGAAAAGGACGGGCGGTTTTTTCATGAGGGGGATGAAGATGGTTATTCCGTCGCGGCATACAGGGTTTGCACCGCAACGTAAAGTGTCGTGTTGCGGCGCATCGATGTACGCCCCCCGGACACCCTGTATCAGTGATGAGTCGGGCGAATGCAGGATTGAAGCCGGGGATTCCGTAAAAGTGCGGCGTGATGGGGATGACCGAACTTCACCCTCCCGCACACGCCGCACCGTGGACTGCGCGCAGCCCTGCTGCCGCTGTAGGAGTCGCAGCCTGCTGCGGCGGCGGAAAGGGTTCATCGCTGTCAGGTTCCCGCAAAACGTGCGTG
>DATAIE010000905.1:0-2260 GCA_036262875.1 Verrucomicrobiales bacterium | reverse complement strand
GAAACGTGAAAGAGCACCAGCGCCTGCGCACGGGCGGACCGCGCCAGCGTGGCGGCGAGCACTGCTGTCATGTGTCCATGCCGCTTCGCCAGTTCGAGATCAGCGTCACGATATTGACTCTCGCAGACCAGCGTGCGGCATCCATCGAGAAAGGCGGAGAGCCGCTCCAGTGCCGGAGCGTCGAGAAGGAAATCCGTCAGGTAAGCGATGGAGTCGCCGGGAGATTCCACGATGAGGCGCTCCCGGAGTTCTCCAGCGCGGTACGTCACGCCGCCGGCAACGATTTCCTCCCCATCGCTGGCGGCCTCCTTCAGTGCCTTCATCCATGGCCCCGGCTTCAATCCCAGCGCCCCAAGCCTCGAGACATCAATGTTGCGCTTTGGCTTCTCTCTCACAACGTAGGCCACACTCGGCGTGTGATGATCCATGAGGATCGCTTCAAGGGTGAATCCAGTCCCTTCCAAAATCGTCCGGCTCCATGGCTGACGGCCCTCATCGTGAGCGGTGGCGAAGGCCTCCTTCAATTCGAATCGCTGCGTATGCAACTCGCCCCCGCTGATATCCACCACCCGCCACGGCACATCGAGGTTTTCGTGGAGATTCCAAAGAAATCCCTGGAAGCGGTGATGCATGATCCTCCCCGTCCCGGGAGGCCCCCACACGACATTCGGCTTCGCATCGCGGTCGAACAGCGCGCGAAAAACCGAATCAAATCCGCACACATGATCCATGTGGAAATGAGAGAAACACAGATGGTCGAGATTAAGGATCTCTGCGAACGGAATCGCAGATACACAGGACTCCCCGCAATCGAACAGCAGCCGCTCGACAGACTGTCCGCTGTCCACTTCCACATACAGGGCGTTGTCCGCCCCGGGCATTCCCAGAACGCGATAGTCGATGCTCATGGAACTCCGTTGGCGCGTCCCGGCGCTCCCGGCAACCTCAGAACAGGAAGTAGCGCTGTGCCATCGGCAGCACGGAAGCCGGCTCGCAGCGGAGTTCCCGTCCGTCCGCTTTGACGGTGTAGGTCTCCGGATCGACTTCGATCTTTGGCAGGGCGTCGTTCCACAGCATGTCCCGTTTCGTTACTTTCCGGATGTTCTTCACCGCGCTCAGCGTCTTGCCCAGGACCGGCAGCGCCAGCCCGCTTCCGCTAAGGGCCGCATGGCTTACAAATGTTAGGGACGTGGAAAACTTCGCCCGGCCATGGGCCGCAAACTGCGGACGGTAAAGGACCGGCTGCGGCGTGGGGATACTCGCATTCGGGTCGCCCATGGCCGCCATGGCGATGAGCCCGCCTTTGAGAACGACTTCCGGCTTCACTCCAAAGAAGGCCGGCTTCCACACGACGAGGTCCGCCAGTTTCCCGGGCTCGATGCTGCCGACCTCATGCGAGATGCCATGCGTCCGCGCCGGATTGATCGTGTATTTTGCGACATAACGCAGCGCCCGGAAATTATCCGCTTTGTTGTGGTCCGCCGGTCCCTCCAGCGGACCGAACTGCACCTTCATCTTGTGAGCCGTTTGCCACGTGCGCGTGATCACTTCACCCAACCGGCCCATGGCCTGGCTGTCACTGGACATCATGGAAATGGCCCCCAGGTCATGCAGCAGGTCCTCCGCGGCAATCGTCTCGGGACGGATGCGCGACTCGGCAAAGGCCACGTCCTCGGGAATTTTGGAATCGAGGTGGTGACACACCATCAGCATATCCAGATGCTCGTCGATGGTGTTCACGGTGAACGGCCGCGTGGGATTCGTGGAGGAGGGCAGCACATTCGCCTCGCCGCACACCCGGATGATGTCCGGCGCGTGACCGCCCCCCGCGCCTTCCGAGTGATAGGTATGAATGGTGCGGCCTTTGAACGCCGCCAGCGTTTCCTCTACGAATCCCGCTTCGTTCAAAGTGTCCGTATGAATGGCAACCTGCACATCCAGTTCATCCGCCACTCCCAGACAGCAGTCGATCGCCGCGGGAGTGGTCCCCCAGTCCTCATGCAGCTTCAGACCGATGGCACCCGCCAGCACCTGTTCGCGCAGCGGCCCGGGCGTGGAGCAGTTGCCCTTGCCGAGAAAACCAAGATTCATCGGATACTCGTCCGCCGCCTCCAGCATACGCCGCATGTTCCAGATGCCCGGCGTGCAGGTCGTGGCATACGTCCCGTGTGCCGGTCCGGTGCCGCCGCCAATCATCGTGGTGATGCCGCTCGCCAACGCATGTTCGATCTGCTGCGGACAGATGAAGTGAATGTGTGTA
>DATAIE010000904.1:0-12081 GCA_036262875.1 Verrucomicrobiales bacterium | reverse complement strand
CGAATTCGCACTCCTCACAAATCCCGGCCTTTCCGATGCCGTGGGAGCTTTCAGCTCTGCGTGGAGTGGTAATGCGATCACCGTCACTTACCGGCGGCAGTCCGGTCAGAGCGTGCCTTCCGTCGTTCTGCAATCGTCGGCCACGCTGTCGAATTTCCAGACCCTGACCCCGGCGGAGTTTACGGAAAGTATCCTCTCAGACGATGGCTTCGTACAGACGGTGAAGGCCACCATTCCAGACTCGCCTGGGGTGAACCGCCGGTTTATCCGTCTGCAAATTACGGGGCCGTAGTGTCCGCCCGTTCCGATTTTTTTAGCTGATAATACCCTGTCTCAACTCATCTATGAACTCAATCTTTACACTCTTTTCCCTGCCTGCATCTCTTGTCCTGGCTCTCGCGGTGACCGCGCTGCCTGCTGTGGCGGCGGACATCAATGTTGCCGGCTCCGCTTACGGAGGCACAGGCATCTGCGGAGTAGTCAATACCGCGAGCCTCGGAACCCTGGGCACTTCTGTAGTGCACGGCGGCACTCTGGCAAATATCAATGACAACGACCCTCTCACGAGAGTGGATACTTTTGGCAGTACGGTGGGTACCAACAGCTATGCCGGCATTCTCTGGCCCTTCCGCCGTGCGGACTCGGTGAAGTCCATCACGTTTACCATGTTCGTGTTCAGCGATGGCGGATGGTTCGGTTTTACAGGGGCCACCCCCGGGCCAGGCAATCAGTTGAATTCAATTTCCCATCTGATCGAGCCCCGGCTCCAGGCGACCACGGATGGTGGCGTCACGTGGACGGCGGTGGATGGCTCCTCACCGGACTTCCTTACGGTTTTCGAGAACTTTGCGATCCCCATCGCAGGGGGGGCTCCCCTCTCAGGCACTTTCAAAATGAACCTCGACACCCCGCTTTCAGGGATCAACGGCATCCGTGTGGTCGGTGAAAATGGAGGGACCGCAGACACGAACGGATTTCTTGGCATCGGTGAAGTGGTGGTCACCGCCGGCGCGGTGCTGGATACCGACGGCGACGGCATGGAGGATTCCTGGGAGGAGGCGCACGGAGGCAAGGCATTGCTCACGGCCGCCCCTGGCGATGCGGACAGCGACGGACTTCCCGACTACCTTGAGTTCCTTGCAAACTCCAATCCCCAAAGCACGGACAGTGATGGAGACGGTCTGACGGACGGTGCCGAAGTGAACACCTGGCACACCAACCCTACCGCAACGGATACAGACGGCGACGGCCTTTCGGACGGCGCGGAGGTGAACACGCACCTGACTAATCCAACCCTCCCGGACACAGACGGGGACGGCCTGAAGGACGGAGCGGAGATCAATACCTATCTTACCATCCCGACGGACAATGACTCCGATGATGACGGGTTTACCGACGGGCAGGAAGTCCTCACCTATTCGACAAATCCTCTCGTCGCGACCAGCAGACCTCTGAATATCGCCATCACCGGCACCGGGCTCACGGGAGTCAACGACGCCGTGGACGCAGATGACGGAACCCCTGTCGCCAATGCGGGCGTTTCTCCAAACATCAACGACGGCAATCTCAATACCAAGGTCGACACATTCAATGCGGCGATCGGCTTCAGTTACGCCGGCATTCGTTTCGCGAATCCCTGGCCGCTTAAAATCACGCGCCTGGAGCTCACACTTGCGATGTTCACAGACGGCGGATGGTTCGGTCCCAACAGCATCGGGCCCGGTGCCGGGAACAAACTGGTGAGCCCCACGCACCTCACCGTGCCCTCCATCCAGACCACCACCAACGGAACCACCTGGACGACGGTTCCGGCGGCCTCGGTGAAGTCAGATTACATTGTCAAAATGACCGGCCAGCGCATCGGCGGGGGCGGCTTCCCGAATCCGGCGAAAAGAACAGTGTCCTTCACTCTTCTGGAGCCCGTGGCCAACCTCCGGGGCGTGCGCATCATTGGCCGGGAGGGTGGAACAGCCAGCGGAGGATTCCTCGGTGTTTGGGAACTCGCGGTGCAGGATGAAACCTCGGACGGTGACCGTGACCACGACGGCCTGACGCTTGCTCAGGAAACGGCGCTGGGTACGGACCCCGACAACGACGATACCGATGAAGACGGCGTCACTGACTACGCGGAAGTGAATACCTATCACTCCAATCCTCTCTCGAAGGATACCGACGGCGACAAATACCCGGACGGCATGGAATTGAAATACGCCTCCAACCCCGCCAGTGCGGCTTCGTTCCCGGCAAACCTCGCCATTCTCGGCACCGCCATCATTGGCGTGAATCCCGTCATCAACGGGACGCTGGGCACTCCGTTCTTCCAGGCCGGTTCCGGCAATCCCGTGAATATGAACGACGATGAACCCCTTACCCGGGTGGACAACTACAACGGCACCGGCGGGGTGAATAGTTACCTTGGATACACATGGGCGACGCCGCAGACGGTGAAGACGCTGTCCATCACCTTCGCCACCTTCCTCGACGGCGGGTGGTTTGGCCCCAATGGTCTGGGCCCCGGGGCGGGAGGGCCGCTCAATGCCACCTACCTGACTGAGCCCACCACGCAGGTTTCCTTCGACGGCGGCACCACCTGGACCACGGTGGACCACACCTCCGATTACCTCACGGTCATGACCGGTCACAATGTCGGCGGCGGCACGTTCCCGAACCCCAGTACTAAAACCGCCGTTTTCACCCTCACCAGTGCCGCCGCGGGAGTTACCGGCTTCCGTGTCATCGGACCGGAGGGCGGCACCGCGAGCGGCGGATTCATCGGGTGCTTTGAGGCTGCCGTGACGAGCGGCGGAGTTCCCGGGGACATGGACAATGACGGTCTTCCCGATGAATGGGAGGTCGCTAAGTTTGGTTATGTTCACGCCCAGCACGCCCGCGGAGACACGGACATGGACGGTTCAGACAACCTGCTGGAGTATGCCCTCGGTCTCAATCCGGCGGTGGCGGATTTCCCCGCCGCCCCGGTGATTGAAGGGAACTACCTCACCACTACCATCTCCAAAATGCCCGGCATTTCCTACACCGTGAGCAGCGGCCCGGATATCGCGACGATGAGCCCCGCGGATACCACGATCCTCACGAACGACGCCGCAACGCTGAAAGTCCGGGACAATATCCTGTTCAGCGCGGGGCCGCGGCGGTTCATGCGCACCACGGTGTCCCCGGCTCCCTGAAGCTCTTCGGCAATTCCCTGTGTTGCCGGCACCACCCCGGGTTTCCTTCCGGAGCCCGGGGTGTTTGTTTTCACCGCCCGGGCGGCGGCGGGTGTGCCTCCTTGCTTCATCCCCGCCGCGCCGTATAGCGCCTGCCTGCGTCTCTGGTCCCCGTAACCCCCGCCATGAACCGCTCCCCTGTGATTCGTCATTACTCCGCCGTCCGCCGGGCCTCCTCCCGGCAGGCGGTGGCCGGGGATTCCTCTGCGCCGCCGGTGCCGCTCTCCCGCCGCATCGCCCTGCTGATCGAGACCTCCCACTCCTACGGGCGGGGCCTGCTGCGGGGGATCGAGGAGTATAACTGTCAGCATGAGCAATGGAGCGTGAGCCTGGGCGGGGATGCCCGGTTTGAGCCGCCGCTGGCGTGGCTTTCCTCATGGGAGGGAGACGCCATCATCGCGCGTGTGGAGAATGCGCTCACGGCCGCCGCGCTGCGGGAGAGAGGCCTGCCGGTGGTGGCCATCGGTCCTCCCGGACTGCTCCGCGGGGCTCCCTGCGTGTGTCCTGATAATATTGCCATTTCAGAAATGGCGGCGGATCATCTGCTGGGCCACGGGCACCGCCGGTTCGCCTATTGCGGGGACCCGCGGTTTGCGTGGTCCGCTGCGCGGGGACAGGCGTTTTATGAGGCCGTCTCCCGTCCTCCCTGCCATTCCGTGATTTTGGATCCCTGCGATCCTCCCACCTGCGGACCGGATGCGGAGACAGACCCGGCGGTTCTTGTTCAATGGCTGCGCAGCCTGCCGCTGCCGGTCGCGATTTTTGCCTGCCACGATGCCCGCGGCGCACAACTGCTGGAGGCCTGCCGGCGGGCCGGGCTTCGCGTGCCCGGTGAGGTCGCGGTGATGGGAGTGGGCAACGATCAGGTGCTGTGCGAGCTTTCCCAGCCGGCGCTCACCAGCGTGATGCCCAATGCCCGCCGGGTGGGATGGGAGGCCGCGCGTCTGCTGCAGTTGCTTTTGCAGGGAGGAGACTTGCCGGAGGTGCCGTTGCTGGTGCCTCCCGCCGGACTGGCTCTGCGGCAGAGCACCGGCCGCGAGCCTGCTCAGGATGAATATGTTCTGCAGGCGCTGCACTACATTCGTCAGCACGCCTGCGGCGGCGCGGGAGTGGCGGAGGTTTTGAAAAGTGTGTCCCTCAGCCGCCGTCAGTTGGAGCGCCGTTTCCAGGCCGCCACGGGGCGCACTATCGGCGCGGAAATCACCGGCGTGCGGCTCGCAAAAGTCCGGGAATTCCTCACCCTGTCCAGCCTTTCGCTGGGCGAAATCGCTTCCCGGACCGGCTTTCGCAATGCGGAGTATCTCTCCGTGGTCTTCAAACGTGAGTCCGGCCAAACCCCCAGCGAATACCGCCGGCTCCATGGCGCACCGCCGCGCCGGACGACGCGTTCAACGCAGGTGAAGCCCCAGCTCTGACGGCGGCAGCAGCGCGTCCACCACTTTCCGGAACGGCCCGGGCATGGGCAGTGCGTGCAGCGTTTCCGCCGGCTGCCATTGCTCCGTGCCGTGGGCGGAAGCGTCCGGCGCATCGTAGACATGGAGCGTCACACGGTGGTGGGTGATCGTGTATTGCGTCCGGCTGAGCAGCGGCAAATGACTCACTTCGTCCGCCCTGCGTTCCGGCAGCCGCCACAGGCCCTGCCGCCGACGGCCCGTTTCCTGATAGAGCAGCAGACGGCCCTCCCGCTGGGCCCAGAGGACATGCTCCTCCACAAGGACGGTGGCGCGGGCGGCCTTTTTCCGGGGCAGGGCCTCCGCCCCCGGTCCGGCGGAACGGCAGTGGCGTTGCACCGGGCACGTGTCGCAGGCCGGCTGACGCGGCGTGCAAATGCGCTGCCCCAGTTCCATAATGCCACTGTTGTAGAGACGGGCTGCGTGGCAGTCCGTGAGACGCGCGGCCCAGTTCCAGAGGAGGCGCTGACCCGCAGGCGAATCGATCTCCTCCTGCAGGCTGAAGACCCGTGCGAGCACGCGCGCCACATTCCCGTCCACAATGGGAGCGGCCGTGTTAAACGCAAAAGACAGTACGGCTCCCAGGGTGTAAAGGCCCACTCCCGGCAGGGCGGCGATGGCTTCGCGATCTTTGGGAAAAATGCCCCGGTGATGTTTTACCACCTCCTGGGCTGCGCGCTGCAAATTCCTTGCGCGGCTGTAGTATCCCAGCCCCTCCCATGCCTGGAGGATATCCTCCCCGGAGGCCGCCGCGAGGGTCTGCACATCCGGAAAGCGTTCCATCCAGCGTGTGTAGTAGCCCCGTCCGAGCACGGTCGCGATCTGCGTCTGTTGCAGCATGACCTCGGAAACGAGGATCGCATACGGGTCGCGGGTCCGCCGCCAGGGATAGTCCCGGCCTTCGCGCTGAAACCACAGAATGATGCTGGCGGTGAAATCCGCCCGGTCCGCGGGACTCAGGGGAACGTCACTTGCCCGCGTCTCTCCGGTCATCGTTTCTGTTGGAGACGGGGATGTTTTCGAGCACCTTGATATCGTAACCGCCGCCGGTTTTAGGATTCACTTCCAGCCGCTTCCGCTCCGCGTCGTCCATGAAGGCCCATGCCGCCACGGCCTCCAGCCGGCCGTCCTTCGATTCGGTGAGGTTTCCGATCTGGAGTTCCAGCACGGGCTCTTTGGTTTCCTCCACGTACCGCCGGGATTTGCCCTGCACCATCCCCGCCACCACACTCCGGTGCTCCACAAACTTCAGATCCGCGATGTCCTTGAACCGGGCAACAAACTCCGGCGTGGGCTGAGCCAGATACTCGCCGATGCCGATCACCGCCACTTTCGCCTCTTTGCGTTTCGGGCAGTGCTCAATGGTATACCGCAGCACCGCCTCAGCCACCGGGGTTTGCAGCGTCGCCGGATCCACCGAAGGCGTGCGCCGGGAATTGCAGGAACTGAGCGCCGCCAGACTGAGGACGGTGGTGAGGATGCGAAGACACATGAAGGATTAGAAGTCGAGATAGATTTCCGTGCGGCGGTTCCGGGAGCGTCCGTCGGGATTGTCCGAGCCGTCCGCGCGCCGGTCCGGATCGAGCGGCGCTTTGGAACCGACACCCGCGGTCACAATCTGTGTGGCGGAGACCCCGAGTTGGAGCAAGCGGTCACGAACATTTTTTGCACGGGCCGCGGAGAGGCGCACATTGTAGTCATCCGTGCCCAGGGCATCGCTGTGGCCGGTGATGCGCATCTTGCGCGCCGGATCACTTTTCAGCAGGCTGGAAATGATGTCGAGCTGATGCAGCGCGCGGGGATGCAGTTCCGATTTATCGAACTCAAAATAGAGCACGATGCTCTCTCCGCCCTTCGCCGATTTCACGATCGGTGAATAGAACACATTGCCCGTGCCCGTGGCCTTCACATAGCCCTCCAGCATTTTGTTGAAGTCGAGCGCGTGGATGATCCATGCGCCTCCCGGCGTGCGTTCCATTTCCAGACCCACTTCGCTGTCGAGGTTCTGTTTGTCGGACCGCACCTTGATGATCGCCCACGCCGTGTTTTCGGTGCCGGCGGTGACCACCACGGGTCGTTTTTCCGCCACGCGGTATTCGCCCTCTTCGAAAACGATGCACATCCCGGCGAGCCGTTCGTGCGTCACCTTGACCTGATCTGTTAGACTCCTTGCGGCTTTGAAATTGTGGCTGAGCACCCCCGTTAGGAACCGCCGCGACTGATCGAGCGCATCGGGTGTATCCGTGACGGCACCGGGATTGACCGCAACTCCTTTTGTTTTCAAAATCTCAGCCGCCTGGGCAACGAACGCGGGATCGAAACGCAGAGCCTTTACCTTCCAGCCCTCCGTTTTGGTGCGTTCGATATCCATGGCCACCGGCCCCGCGGGGGGCGGCTCAAGGTTCAATTCATACCGGTTCCCGCCGGCCATGGAGCCCGCCTCCACCCACGGAGAGGCCGCGGAAACACGGAATCCTCCGGTCGAGAGCATGTCGAGCAAAAGGCGCGTGCGGGGTCCCGTGCCTGCCAGTTTTTCCACTACCTCCGCTTTCCCTGTCGTGAGCCGGGCCGCCACTTCTTTGACCAGGGCTTCTGCCGTCGTGAAATAAACGGGCGTCGCCGGATTCCCCGCGGGCACGGCAGTCTTCGCATCACCCGGCACGGGAGGTTTTGCCGCCGGGCTCACTGGTTTGACGGCAGCGGGCGCGTCTGGAGGCGTCTCCTGAGACACGGCCTTCCTTCGGGAAAGATGGCCGGCTGAGAAAATGAAAAAGAAGATAATGCTGAGTCCCACGATTCCTGCGAAAACAAGAATGGGCGTGTGGGAAGAGCCATGGTGCGCGGGTCGGTTCACGGCGGGGTAGGGGATCGAACGTCATCGTAATGCCAATACCGTGGAAATCAAAGAGGCGCTCGCCACTTCTTTGGAGTTGGTGTGGCTTTCGCAGCTAAAGGGCGCGCCGGTTGTTCAACGGGAGGAACTCAACTGAAGGCATCCGGCGGGACAGGCGGGACGCCTGTTCTCCCCACAGAACATCCGATTCCCAGGGCGATCCCGTGCCGCGGAGGAAAACGGGGAGCACGGGCGTCCCGCCCGTTCCGTCCGGCGTCCCGCCGGATGCCGTTGGCTGCGTTTCTCCAGGCGAGCGGCTGGCGCGCTGGTGCAAAGGAACGCTGCCTGAAGTGAACTCTCCGCCGGTGCTTTCGGCTCGCATTCGCGGGCGGCTGCTTCATGTTTCGGAATGCACTCTGACGCTGAAGCCCACCTCTCTAAAGTCTGCCCCGTGATGCGCCGTCTGATCAAGGTGCACGGGCCCTGCGGGCTGGAAGCGGCTGCGCGCTCCCCCTGGGAGGCGCTGGTGAGAGCCGTTGCGCATCAGCAGCTCAACGGGAAAGCCGCCGAATCCATTCTCAAGCGGTTCCTGGCGCTCTATCCAGGCACGCGGTTTCCCAAACCCGCTCAGGTCCTCGCCACTGCGGATGAGATGCTCCGGGGCAGCGGATTTTCGTTTGGCAAGATCAGAGCCATCCGGGACATCGCGGAGAAAACGGAAAGCGGCGTTGTGCCGGCGAGAGCGAAGGCCCTGAAGCTTTCGGACGATGAACTCATCGAGCGGCTGACCTCCGTGCGCGGCGTGGGGCGCTGGACCGTGGAGATGCTGCTCATTTTCACTCTTGGCCGCGGCGATGTTTTCCCGGCGGACGACTTCGGTGTTCGCCACGGCTACCGCGTCGCCATGAAACTCGACGATATGCCGAAGCCGAAGGAATTCCGTGAACTCTCCTCACGGTGGCAGCCCCACCGCACCCTCGCGGCGTGGTATTTTTGGCGCACCGCCGACGCTGCCAAAGGAGAAGCGTCGTCCAAGGCCTGAGGTCAGCTTTTTCTTCCGCAGTCCGTCAGCCGTGCCCAGTGGAAAAGAAACTGCTGCGCATAGCCACGGTAAGGACCAAAGTGTTTCATCGCGAATTCCCGGATGCTCCGGGCCGTGATGGATTTCCGGCGCGGAAAGTAGAGATCGCGAAGAGCCCGCTCGATCCAGACATCGATGGGAAACATGCCGTGGCGCTCCCATGCGAACAGGAGGGCACAGGAAGCGATCTTTTCCCCCACGCCGTGCAGCGAGCAGAGGGCGGTGAGGGCATCAGCATCGGGAAGACCGGCTACCGACAGGGGATCGACGCTCCCGCTGGCCAGAGCGAGAGCCGCCCGGTGCAGGAAGGGCGCCCGGTAACCCAAGCCGCACTCCCGCAGCGCCGTTTCCCCGGCCGCGGCGAGTGCCTCAGGGTCAGGATAGGTGTGCTGTACGGGCAGCCCAGGACTAACCACCGGCTGCCCAAAGCGTTCGCGCAGGGTGAGGGAAATGCGGCGAATGTGCGGCACTTGTTTCAGAGACGAAGTGATAAACGTGGCCAGGCATTCCCAGTAAGGCTGACGCAACAGACGAAGGCCAGGGCACCACGCCATGGCCCGCTCCAGCACGGCATCTCCTGCCGGAAACGTGGCGGTGATGGCCTTCAAATCGTGGTCCAATCCGAGGTAACGCCACGCCCGCTCTTCCATGCCCGGGGAGCAGAGCAGGGTGCGGGGCTCCGGCTGGGCGAGGTAGACCGGCTCGTTTCCGATGAGACCGGCGAATCCCTCCTGCCAGTCATGCCAGTGGAATGCCTGCCCGGAACCGAGCGTTGCCGCCAGATCGAAAGGCCAATCCGGAAGGGGAATGCGTACCGGACGGGAAGAAGCAGCCATTTGATTTGCGATGATTAAAACCCTACGGAAAATGGAAATAATTATTGATTCGACCGCATGTTACCACGTAGGTATTGCTCCTCTTGTCTCTCTAAGATGAGCAAGCCGATTCGTGAGTGTATTAGTTGCGGCAAATCTTTCTGGTCAATGGCACCGGAAGGGGAAACTGCGGGCGAGTGTCCGGCTTGCACCGGGGTGGCGGAAACCGCCGGCGAACGCGGCAGCGTCCAGCCGGAGCGGCCACGGTTCATCAGCCTCAGCGCTTTGCCTCCCGGAAACAGGCTGCCTTCGCGAAACATCAGACCCCGCGCCGCCGGCCTTAAGGTCCCGAAGCGTTTGCAGGACACGACGGAAAACGGGGCGCTCAGCCGGACGGAAACGAGAATCAGGCCGGTTCCCATCGCGCTTCCGGAGCGTCCGGTCCCGCGGGAGGCTTTTCCGCAGGAACCGAAGCAACTAGGGTTCAACTGCCCGTCGTGTTACACGATCCTGATCATCAAAGATCCGGAGAGCTACGACGGGCGGGCGGCACCCTGTCCCTACTGTGCCGTCAATATCGTTGCCCCGCGCATCGCGAAGCCCACTCCCTTCACCCTGGTGACGGTACCGGCTCCGGCCCCCAAAGAACTGCCAGAGGAACGGCAGGATCACTGGAGGCCATTCGGGAAGAATAAAGAGGTGCTGGATCCCGCCGTAGTGAACGTGTGATGGAATGTGTTCGGCGGAGATTTATCGCCGGACCGCGTGTTCTTTGACCCAGGTCTCCCAGCGGCGGCCGTAAGCGGCGACGGTATAGTGATTTTCATACTTTTGACGATTCCATGCCGACATGCGGGACCGGAGAGACGCGTCGGAGAGAATGCGGTGCAGGGCTGCCTGCAGGGCTGGTGCGTCCCGCGGGGGAACGAGCAGACCGCCTTCGTTGTGAGTGACTGCGTCCGGCACCGCACCCACCTCCGTGGCGGCAATGGGTAGACCGGCGGCAACGGCTTCCAGAATCGCGAGAGGCAGCGCTTCGTGGAACGAAGGGAAAGCAAAAACGTCGGCATCCGCGAGCGCCTGCCATTTGGCGTCGCCGTGGACCGGCCCGGGATAACGGATGCGTCCGCCACCGTCGTCCGAGGCGATCTTGAGGCGCACCTCATCCTCCGTGAGGCCAAAGGCTGGGCGTCCATGAAAGACAAACTCCACATTCGGGAGTTCGCGGCAGAGATTTCTGGCCGTTTCGAGGAGCACCTCCCAGCCTTTGTCTGGCTCCAGGTTGGAGAGGTAAAGCACCCGCAGCCGGCCATCGTCGGGACGCGTGCGGGAGGGAAGGGGAGCGGGGATTCCATTCGCTACTGCATCCCTGCGCTCCGGAGGCATCCAGTCGGGCAAATAGGCGAGCAGCCCTTCACCCACGACGACGAACCGGCAGCATCGCCGCAGGGTGGTGCGAATGAACCACCGCGAGAGCCGGGAGCGTTGATCATATCCGAGCGCCCGGTAGTCCATGTGAAACCAGGCCGCCGTGCGACGCCGAAGAATGAGCGTGCTCCACCACACGAGCACCGCGTCTTTCAAGAACGGCTTGAAGTGGAAAGTGGGCGTGAGCACCACCATATCAATACCGCCGCGCAGGACGTGACACAGCATTTGCCATGCATAGACAAAAAGGCGGGTGACTTTTTTGAACGAGAATTTCCCCAGACTGCCGAGATCACCGGCGAATTTGGAATCGACGTGCAGCAGAGCGACGTCCGTGCGCCCCAACTCGTCCAAAAGATACCGCATGGCCAGCGCTGCGCCATGCACCGGAGGCGGCACGGGCGCGACAAAAAGGACGCATGGTTTACCCTGACGCATGAAGCGGTGTCTTTACCAAAAACAACGCGCGCCGAAGCGCGCGTTCCATGAGTGACGAAAACAAGCCGTAATCCGGAGCTTATTTGGGATTCTTCTTCCCTTTGTTATCCTTCGCCGGGGCCGGTTTGGCGGGGGCCGCCGCGGGTTTAGCGGGTTCGGCTGCGGGCTTGGCGGGCTCGGTCGCGGGTGTTTCCGCAGGCTTGGCCGGTTCCGCTGCCGGAGTCTCCGCGGGGGCGGGAGCAGCCGGGGTTTCGGCGGCGGGCTTGGCGGGCTCAGCAGGCGGTGTGGCCGGTTTCTCTTCTGCGGGAGCAGGAGTCGCCGGGGCGGGTGCCGGTTTTGTTTCCGGAGGAGTGGTTTCCGCCGGCTTGCCATCCGCAGGAGGGACTGGCGGAACGGCTTCCGCCGGGGTAGTGGCGGGAGGAGTGGAAGCCGGGGGCGTAATGGTAATGCCAGGGGCCGGGGCAGAAACAGGCGAGGAAGTGGCGGAGGCCGGCGTGCCGGGAGTGGCCGGGGGCGCAGGCACCACCTCTGCAGACTTATCACTGGTAAGGTTGATCCCGGTGTCCTCGCGCGCCTTTGCCGCTTTCATCATGGCCAGCGTGAGGCTGAGGATAAAAAGGAGAACCCCCATATAGACGGTGCCTTTCTGAAGCACGTTTGTCGTTTGGGAACCCCAAATCTGGTCCGTCACGCCGGCGCCAAAGGCCGCTCCCAACCCCTCCTGCTTCGGGCGCTGCATCAGCACCAGCAGGATCAGGAGAAGGCACACCGCGACGAGTGCGATCGTGACCAGGACGATAAAAATATT